>CAZUSV010000047.1:0-31455 GCA_964622645.1 uncultured Anaerolineales bacterium | reverse complement strand
CCAGGGGTTAGCAAAAACCTTGGGGTCTCTTCAATCATTTGTTTTTGCTCGAAGTGCCCCCAGGATTGGGGGTTTAGGTGGGCAAGCGCAATTCCCCTTACTTTCGATATCGCCCCAAAGCCGCATCTCAGCGATTTTCGTTACTAATGCAAATACAGCAAACTTATTTGAGAAAGGTGACTGTCATCTCTAAACATGCCCGGCCCAGTTCGACATCATAAGAAGATGACAGTCACCTGGTTATCCCAAAAATGTCTCTTGATATTGCACTAAGGTATGAGCTAATTTCCAAGGTGACAGTCACCTACCCAATCCCTTTCCCAGACCCTTAGGGATTACGCAGCACCCCAAGCCGCTACGCTCGCGCACATCGAAGGCCTACGGCAGCCCTGCGTTTGCAAGGCGAGCGAAGGAGCGAATCCCCTGGGGTCTATTCAACTTCCCCTCGCCAAAGGCTCACCGACCGCAGATCCACCTGACCAAATGTTCGCACGCATGAGGGGAACCTACGGCCTGCGAGCGCGGCGTTTGTGTTAGGAGTTTACGCCCATGAGAAAAATTAATATTCAGAAATATTTTTATCGTTTATATATATACACTTTGTTATTGCCAAAAGGGAGGATGAGTTTATCTGTAAACACAACTGGACTTCGATCTGGATTATGTAGTCCTGTTGTATTAAACTGTACTAATAACGTTCCAATAGTATTGCCCGTTGTAGCCTCAATTGCATATAATTTTGTCTTTGTATTTCTTACAAAGATCAAATCATCTAGAAAAACAGGAGTCTCAAGGTGACCCAACTCATCGCTAATCCACTGGATATTTCCATCTTTTTTTGTAATTGCAATCAATTTCTGTGCGCTGGCATATAATGTGTACTCATCTGTAGATAACCGTCGAACGTTTGCTAACTCATTCTGATCAGAAGAAATATGCCAAATCTGTTCAAAATTCTCAAGATCGATGGCAACGATTGCGTAATCTTTGTAGAGAGAAATATATAAGATGCCTTCATCGATGTGGATAGGACCCGTCGGGGAATCAAATACTCGCTCCCATATCAATTGGCCATTGCCTCCATTAAACGCTTTCACTGAGTTTTGAATACTCATGTAAACTTTTTCTGAGTCCGAATCAAGATAAACAACTGCTCTAGAAGGCAACTTCATATCCCATAGAATTATTCCTGTTTCAAGATCATATGCTGTCAATTTCCAACTTCGTCGAGCTACATAGAGCACATCATCACTAGCGGAAATTTCATCAATGAACATTTGGTCGGAGTTTACGATTTGTTGCTGGTATATTTGATCATTCCATAGGGATTTGCCATTCATTATTGAAAATGCTTCAACACCTGATTCTCCTTTTGAAACAATCACCATATCATTCACAATGATTGGTGCATGTTCAAAATTTTTGTTGTTGCTAGGAGTCTCTACATGCCAGATAGGTTCTCCAGAATCTCCATTTATGGCATATAAACTTTCCATAGTTCTTACGAGAATCACTGTGTCTTGAACAGTAGGAGAAGCTGTAATATTCTCGTCCAATTCCAATATTTGAATTGGGCGTAGTGGAAATTTGCCTTCTTTGACAGGCTCAGGAGGGTACATTGGATTCTTAATGAAAACCCAGTAGAAGATTATGAAAACTATACAGATAAGCATTATTGATGTTGATAGTACACAAAAAACAATTCGCTTTTTCATATCACACCAGCCACCAAAAGTATTCTAAGATAGAGGAATTCATTATGAAATTCATCGGCCAAGTATGGCATCACGCAAAAGACTAAAAACGGTAGAGAGAAATTCATTATAAATCGCGTTGTTATGGTAGATATGGATTTCTCCAATGACAGATTGAGGTCCAATATTATATCCCCTAAGGTAGCCCTCTACATTATGGTCCGGTATGCCATATACCTCATCTATGGATGAAAAGACCTCCCCAGATACAAAGGTAAAACTCCCACCTACCTTAAGTGAGGTCCCTTCATAAGCGATTACCTCTTGTTCTATCTCTCCGAAAACTGGTCCAGTTAGTAAGCTGAGGCCAATTTGCGGAGTTACCCACGTGCTATCTTTATTTACCGTAATGTGATCAATGCCCGTTAGTTTTTCCGAATTAGGAATCCAAGGACCCGCTGCAGTCGTTGTAAATACACCAATTTCATCATCCGTAATTACAATATCTATACCTTCTGCTGCAAATATGGGTCCCACTCCTGCTGTCCCAGTTATCGAGATAACATGACCATCGTGAGAATTTTTTAGTGAATGATATCCTTCTTTGGGAAGATTCCCAGGTTCAACTTCATCATCACCATCATCATCCGCTCTCAGATCAGGTTCATAAGGCTTCCAACCCGCCGGGATTTCTTGCCGCGCGGCGCCGATATTGAAATTCAATTCAAGGAATCTGGCCGATGTGAACAAGTGGCCGCTGGGATCGATGTAAAACAATGGGTTGTTGATTACGTAGGCATAGCGATTGAACGCCTGTGGATTCCCCGGACTGGGCACAATCGTATCCGGGCTGATGAACCGCCCCAACCGCGGCGAGTAAAATCTGGCGTTATAGTCCATCAAGCCCGCGGCGGCCAGGCCGCGCTGACCGGTGAAAGAGAAGTCTGTTAGTCCGATAGTCTGATAGTCTGATAGTTCGCGCACCTGACCAAACGGTAATACCCCCTACATTTTATTTCGGGGGTGCTGTGCATAGCGCTGGGCTTGCAGAACAGTGCCAGTAGCATCCAACACCGCCGAGACTGAGCCTAAGTGATCCGTCAACAGATATTTTACCCCACCGCTATCGCGCATCGCCACGCGCTGCCCGGCGATGGCGTAGTAATGGGTCACGCTGGGGGAGGTGCCGGAAGCGTCCTGCACTTCGTACCCCCCGCCCGCCAGGAACGCCGCAGGCGGTCACCGAAGACCCTAAAGGTTTCCCAAAATGGTTTTGAAAATCGGTTTTCTAGGCCTACAAAAACAGCCTTTTGTGCCTGATTACCGGCACAAACCTTTAGGGTCTGGCTGGTAGAATTTACTTTTCAGACGCTTTCTAAGAAGATGACAGTCACCTGGTTATCCCAAAAATGTCTCTTGATCGTGCACTAAGGTATACGCTAATTTCCAAGATGACAGTCACCTAGAATTCCCTTTTCCCAGACCTTAGAGATTGCGCAGCACTGCGAGCCGCCACGCTCGCTATACGCGCCCGCCTTGGGTGCGTGCATCGAAGATGAACCTGCGGTCGCGAGGTGAGCGAGGGAGCGAATCCCCAAGGTTCTTTTGAAATCCATCGATAATTTGTTGCCTACTAAAATGCCAGCCCCCCAGCCGATTTCCCCGCAATCGATTCCCCAATCGCCGCTCTGCCGGGGTCATGTTTTGGTGAAGTTCTTTCGCTCTAGCGATCTTCTTAGAGGAAAGCTTTTGAAGTGAGTTTTACCAATTTCCTTTGCGCACTACGCTGATACAACCAGTATATATTAATACTATTCGAGTATAATCAATATAGAGTTGAATATGTCGCCTACCATTTATCGCCAGGGTCCTTATCGGTTTTTCTTCAACAGCAGGGAAGAAAGTCGGATGCATGTCCATATTTCATCTGCTGATGGTACTGCCAAGTTCTGGCTCGAACCCATTGTTGCTTTGGCGAATTATTATGGCTTGAAGACAAAAGATCTAACCAGAATCGAAAAAATCGTCGAGGAACGTAAAGATGAGTTTATCGCCAGATGGAATCAGCACTTTTCCCAGTGAAGTTACCAACATCAGCCATCTGGGGTTCTGGCTCCTGGTTGATGACAGGGAATATTTCGTCCCTTTTCAGGACTATCCGGCATTCTTCGATGCCACGGTGTCCCAGATCTACTATGTAGAGAAACTTGGTCCGGGGCAATTCCATTGGCCCGATTTGGATATCGATATCGAACTCGAAGCGCTGGAATTTCCACAAAGATTTCCCTTGCAATATAAGCCTTAGTCCACTTATTCCATATCAACTGTGCACCAATTTGCCGTTGAGGTGTGGTGTGTGGGTGGTAGTTAATCGCTGTATTTCCGTTTTTCCCCAGCCCCTTAGGGATTTCGCAGCACTGCGAGCCGCTACGCTCGCTACACGCGCCCGCCTTGGGTGCGTGCATCGAAGATGGACCTGCGGTCGCGAGGTGAGCGAGGGAGCGAATCCCCAAGGTTCTTTTGAAATCCATCGATAATTTGTTGCCTACTAAAATGCCAGCCCCCCAGCCGGTTTCCCCGCAACCGATTCCCCAATCGCCGCTCAGCCGGGGTCATGTTTTGGCGAAGTTCTTATGCGCGTGCCAGCTTCTCAGGGGAAACTTTTTGGCCAGTTATGATTTTCTTCTTTCCCATACAGTTTTATATTGTGAATACGAGCTCCCCAATCCTGTAGGAAGGGGGCCGGGGGTAGGTCACGACCAGCTTCTCCCCCCGGAGGGCGAGTGAAGGTTCGGTTCCCCCCAAGGATGGGGGGTTAGGGGGGCAAACGCGCAATCCCTACTATTTTCGATATCGCCCCAAAGCCGCGTCTCAGCGATTCTCGTTACTAATGCAAATACAACAAACTTATTTGGGAAAGGTGACTGTCATCTATAAACCCACCTGGCCTAGTTCGGCATCGTAAGAAGATGACAGTCACCTACCCAATCCCTTTTCCCAGGCCCTTAGGGATTGTGGAGCACTGCGAGCCGCCACGCTCGCTTTGCGCGCTGGTCCACCGAAGGTGCGCACAGCGAACCATGGGTTGGCGATTGTACGTGACCAATGCCCCCGTTGAACAGCTTTCTTTTTCCCAAGCCATCCTGGCTTATCGCAGTGCTCCCAATATCGAACGGGATTTCTCCCGTTTGAAAGGACGCCCACTCGGTCTGCATCCAGTTTACATCCAGCGAGAAGATCATCTCAAAGGCTTGGTGCGTCTCTTGGCCTTGGCGATCTTGACCCTGACCGAGTTCGTCGCCCGACGCAACCTAGCAAATCATGGACTGGCTGGTTTGTTTCCGGGCAATCCAAAACAAACCAGCAACCTTCCTACCACCGAACGCTTGTTGGCCGCTTTCAAGCAAATCACTTTGTCGGTTGTGTTCTTGCCAGATCAAACTATTGTTCACATTTCTCCGCTTTCGCCTCTTCAAAACCGGATTCTCGAATTGCTGGATTTTCCGACTTCCATTTACACCAATCTGGCGATTGATATTCGTCCAAATCCACCATAGTTACTGTTTTACTATCGAAAGACAAGTATGATTGTAAAGATCTCGGAAATCGGTATACTATTTATGGGGTTGTTCTCTTAGTAAGGTTTGCGAGACTTCTATTTAGGAGAACTACCCCATTTTTGTCAATACACATCAGCCGTGATTCACGGCTTTCTTAAAGTCGGAAATCCAGCCCATATTTGTCATTGCGAGGAGCCGCTCTTTGGCGACGAAGCAATCTCCTCATGGCAGAAATCGCTGCAAAGCAGGAGATTGCTTCGGGCTTCGCCCTCGCAATGACACTAAAAGTGCGACTTTAGGAAAGCCCTGGCCGTGATGTGTATTAAACCGTTACAACCACTGATAAATATATAGGAGAACGAAAAGAAGGCAAATGAGAAAAAATAGGAAACTTCTAGTTCTTTTACCAAGTCTGAAATAGTATATGACTCCCCAACAGAGGTATGCAATACTAATTATAAAAAATGGAAGTGTTAGTAACGATCGTACTGACAAAGCGACAGCAAAAATTATGAACGTTATTGCTATAGCAAGCAGCTTGCTTGAAGCAACAAAAGTCAGTAACGTGTATCCACCTGATTTCAATGATGGGTGTAAGATAAAAGCATGTTTAAATTCTTTATATGCATCTACAATAGAATTGTGTCTAAGATTTGCAATACCAAGATTGTAATGAGCAATCCAACTATTTGAGTCAATTTCAATCGCCCTTTGTAACACCGATATGCTTTGCTGAGTATTATCCTTGCGTAAATGAAGAACCCCAAGACTTATTTGAGCGCTTAGAAGATCTGGGTCAAGTTCTAGCGCACGTAGAAATTGATTTTCAGCATCTTCATATTTTTGAAGTTGTAAATAAACTTGCCCAATTATCACATATGGAATAGCTAAATTTGGATTTATCGACAATGCATTTTGACTTACAGATAAAGCTTTATCTAACTCATTTAGGGAATATAAACACTGAGCAAGACCTTGGTAGGCCAATGCATTATTTGGTTCTTCATCAATTACATCTTTGTAATACTCCTTGGCAACTAGGAACTTTCTCTCGGACAATAATTGATCTGCGTCGGGTAATGTTGGCATTATTTTATCTCCATGTCGCTAGAGTCTTTTCCAAATTGGGTCACGGGTAATCTGCGAGTTTTAATTATAGTAAGTTGATGAATATTTCTAGCTACCTGACAGTTTCTAAATAGGACGCAGATTTACGCTGATTTTCGCTGATGAAAGGCGAAAAACAACGAAAAAATCAAAAAAATCTTGTAAATCTGCGTGAATCTGCGTCCAGAATCAAAAGTGTCGGGTAACTAGTGAATATTTCACTTTTTGCTGAAAACTACACCTATTTTGGGTGAAAATCCTGATGAATCTTAAGGATAAGGATTAGGCAAAAGTCCTGCGGGGTTTTGCTTTGTAAATTCTACTATAGCCTCAATGATAGGGGGCACAATCTCCGGTGCTGCGATAGCCGCGTAAAAGAGACCCAGTGTAAACATTCTGAAATAATCGTATTCAACCTCCATGATTACAGACTGATAGTGGCTAATAGAATTATCAACTTGCAATGAATAATGGGCTTCCCCTATTACTGCTACACCCCTACTAGTTGTCTTTGCTCCAATCTCAGATTCATATTGTATTGCGCCATGATCGATTGATGGAGAATTGATAGACATTGTTCCATCAATATCAATTTCTGCATGACCTACTTCAATAGATGTGGGAGATAATTCTAAAATTCCATAGCTACTATTTATTATAAATGCAGTTTCATACTCTAGATTTACTTCCCCTACACCGATATCTATAGGTGGAAATATTATAGAAGGAAGGGGTAATTTTATATCAACGAAGTTACCAGGTATAAGGGTTGGGTCTGGTTCAGGATCATCTCCAATTCCTCCCCCACCCCCAGCATTAGGATCATAGTTATCTTCGTTTTTACCACCACCTATGTCCCTCTTCCCCTTTCCTAAATTTACAATTGTATCTCGTTTCATACCCGCATAGGGATTTCCACCTGTAACTACTGCAGGATCAAACCATGTGGTACCCCTATCCTTATCTAGCCAACCATCGATTAAGTAGCCAGCGTAAAAATGACCAGTGGGGTCTATAAATACGAGAGGATTATTGATTACATAGCTGTACCTGTTCAGACTTTGTGGATTCCTCGGATTAGGCACGATCGGATCCGCACTGATAAACCTCCCCAAACGCGGAGAATAGAACCGCGCCTTATAGTCCATCAGGCCCGCGGCGGCCAGGTCGCGCTGACCGGTGAACGAGAAGTCAGTTAGTCCGATAGTCTGATAGTCGGATAGTTTACGAACTTGCCCGAAGGGGAGATAGCGTTGAGCTTGCGCAATGGTTCCATCGGTATTTAAGATTGCCGAGACCGAGCCTAAGTGGTCGGTCAGCAAGTAATTGACGCCCGCGGCATCGCGCATGGCGACGCGCTGCCCGGCGATGGCGTAGTAGTGGGTCACGCCAGGGGTACCAGTAGCATCTTCGACTTCATAACTACCACCCGCCAGGAAGAGCGTCACCGTGCCGTCGGGGTTGATCTGCTTGATGCGGTTGCCATCCCCATCGTAGACGAAGCTCCACGTATCCGTGCCATCCGATACCAAAGCCAGGCGGTTTTCGGCGTTGAAGGTCTGCGTCCAGGTGACGCTGGTCTCCGTGGCCGGGTCGTATTCCACTCGCCCGGTCATATTGCCGTTGGCGTCGTATGTGTAGGTATCCGTGGGCTCGTCATTGCTGGGAGCGATCTGCACCACGGCGTGGGGGTGCTGGGCGTCGTAGGTGTAATCCCGGTCGACCCAGCCCGGTTGGGAGGTTGGCGACGGTGTCGGTTCGGGCGCGTCGAAGGGGTGGCTCAAACCGTCGCCGTTGTTGTACAGCTCTGTAATTTCTGCCTCGCTCAAAGCCCGGTTCCACAGGCCGACTTCGTCGATAACCCCAGGGAAATTATAGGCCGTGCTGCCATACAGCGTGCCGATGGATAAATCAGTGGTGCTGGAAGGTTTCAAGGTGCCGCCATCGCTGTTGATGCCTTCCTGGACGCCGTCGACGTAGATGCGCAAGTTGGTGCCATCATAGGAGCAGGCCACATGGTACCACTGGCCGACAACCGGCGCCGTGGTGCCCATGGCATTCTCGTTCTTGGGATCGGTCATGGAGACTTCACAGCGGAAATAGCTGCTGGGGGACGTATTGAGGAAGAGAGTCTTGCCTGACCCACCCGCATCAGCCGCGATCCCCATAATGGCATCGCCGTGATTGGGGGTCTCGTCCAGCCTGACCCAGGCGGCATAGGTGAAATTGGCGCTGGAGTAATCAGCGCTTGCAGGCACGGTCATATAATCCGTGCTGCCATAGCTTCGGGCATTGTCGAGTTTCCCGCTGGTGATGCTGGTGCCGGTGGCTGTGCCGTGGTGGGAGCTGACAACATCTGCGGCGGTTGCGCCGGAGGCTTCGTCCATCTTCCAGTAGGAGACTAAACCGGTCAGCAAGGGCGAAGGTATGGGCGTGTCGGACGGCGTTGGCGTCGGTGTCGGCGTCGGCAGGATAACAGCAGCGTCGATCTTGAAGGGGCCCTGCACAGAGCCATTACCGCCAGCGCCGCCATCTTTCATCGACCCGATGCCAGCAGAACCCCCGTTGGCTGCAATTAAGCCAGCATTACTCAAGGAGCCAGCATACAAGACGAGAATATTTCCGCCGCCAGACCCGCCGCCTCCGTAGAGACCCGTCCCGCCACCCTTGCCATGAGCAACGATGGCGCCGCTGCCACCGATGGTTAGGTCGCCGCCGACAACCAGGATGACCAGCCCGCCATTGCCATCCTCGCCACTCGTTCCAGTTTCTATGCCGGAGCCGCCGGGATTGCCAGCGCCACCGCCGCCATCCTGCCCGCCAGCATTACCGCCCGGGCCACCATAGGCGGTTGCGTGCCCGGAATCATAAATGTTGTTAGAGCCGCCGGCAGAGCCACCGGAAAAACACGTCCCTGCTTTGCCATTGCCGTAGTAGGCCCCTGCGCCGCCGCCGCCTGATTGCCCTGCGGAGCCCGACCCACCTGCACTGCCATGGTCTGTGCCGCCAGCCGCGCCACTACGAGCTATGGTGTAAGTTACCCCGTCCAGGTTTATCCCAGGCTGGTTCGCCACCGCATTGACGGCAGCCTGGCCACATCCAGCAAAATCGGCCGCGGCCAGGCTGTCGCTACCCCCTGCCTGGAAGACGGGCAGGCGGATACCTGAACTGGAGACGGCGCTATTGTCGCTGGCCCCAGCCGCCAATGGATTGGCATACCCGCCGCGGGCGGTCATCGATAACGTGCCGTTGATGACCACATCGCCGGTGACATAGACCAACAGGCCACGTCCGGGTTGGTCGGTGGTCAGGGTAGCGCCTTGCTCGATGGTCAGGGAGCTGTAGTTCATCACCACCATGTCGCCGTCGTAGGCTCCGACTTTGTTGGGCACGACCAGTTGCGTGTCCGTGCTGATAACTACGTCCCCATCACTGCCATCCCCAAAATAGTTGGAAGCAGGGATAGGGGTCGGCGTCGGTTCAGGTTCCGGGAAGGGATGGCTGAGACCATGCCCATTATTGTACAGCTCGGCCACTTCGGCGGCGCTCAAAGTGCGGTTCCAGAGGCCGACTTCGTCGACGACGCCGTGGAAGTAAGCGCTGCTGTTGAGATGGCCGAAGTGCAGATCATCACTGCTGTTGGCCGGTATCACCGTGCAGGTGCTGGCATGGGTTTCGACCCCATCGACGTAGACTCTGCCGGTTGTGCCGTCGTAGCTGCCAATGATGTGGTGCCAGCTGCCATCGGCGCTCAGGTTCATGTCGTTGCCCGGGCCGCCATCATCCCAGAAGTTGCAGATAACTGTACCCCCAGAGCTATAGATTTGATAGAGCAGATCGCCATCGCTGGCGTCGATCCACAGCCCGTAGTTGCGGTCGCCGTTGGTGTGGCCTTTGCCGAGAATGCGCTCCCAGCCTGCCCCGCCGGCATCGATTTTGACCCAGGCAGCGATGGTCTGGTTAGCGCCCAATCTCAACTCGGTATGTTCTGGTTGCTCCGGGATGATGACACCATCGTCGAGGCCGTCGAATTGGCGAGCGTTATTGATATTACCGCTGGTGATCGTCGTCCCGGAGGCGCTGCCGTCATGGATGCCTTGGGAGTCGGCCAACGTCGACCCCGTGGCCTCGTCAACCTTCCAATAAGCGACCAGACCATTCATCAGGGGTGATTGTATCACCGTTGGAGTGATGGTCGGGGTTGGGGTGGCGGTGGCCGGCGGGGAGGTGGGTGTCGGTTGGCCCGAATCCTGCTGGCCGCCGATGGCCGAGCCCACCATCGATTCCTTGCGTTGGGCGAAGATCACATCCATATAAGGAGGTATATTGGATTGGCTATCTGTGGTCCCCGAGCCGGTATGGGTATGCCCGGTGGTGGCGAACGAAGCCGTCCCGCCCCCGGAGGCATATTTATTGATATCGCCATCCATGGTGGAGGTTGTGATGGTTACGCTGTGGCTGTGATTTTCTGAACCACCTGTACCTCCTGGTGTTGCCGCGCCGCGCGGGAAACGCCCATCCAATTCGCTGAAGCGCGTCCATCCCAGGGGGGGCAGGACGTTTACAATCGTGATTAATCCGCTCGAGGCTACGCCCTGTGCGGCTATCTCGGCAAACACCAGGTCCCAGTACGGGGGTAAATGGTTGGCGCTAGCAGTAGCGCCGTTTGCAGTGCTATGGTCGTGCCTTGCAGCAATCCAGCTATTGCTACGCGAGCGCATGAGCGTACGGGTTGAGACTCCAGTGACATAGCCACCGGTGGTCGAGTGGCTGTGATCGGTTGAGCCACCGCTAGCCCCGTAGGTTGTGGCCCCTTGTGGCAGGCGTGCGTCCAACGCTGGCAGATGCGTCCAGCCTATCGGCAGGTTGGCATCATCGAACAGGCCTACGTGGCCTGTTTCAAGATCCAGGTTTTCAGCCTGGCAATACACCACATTCAAATACGGCGGCAGAACACCTGAGGCCTGGTTTACATCCACCCGCAGATTGCTATGGGTGTGCGAGGTGCCGACGGCCCAAGCCTCGCTGCCATCGGTTCGATAAATACCCCCGGCAGAAGCAGAACCCGAATTGGTGATCACCGGAGCATGGCCATGAGTGCTCGTACCTCCGCTGGCACCAAAGCTGCTGGCACCACGCGGGAAACTCCCATCCAGACCGCTGAAGCGAGTCCAGCCGGAAGCACAGGCATCCTTGGAGATCACGATGAAATCTCCGCTCCAGGCGGCTTCTCCTGATAGGGCCGCTTCATTGCCATAATAAAGATAAAGCAGCTTGCCGCCTGAGGGGATCGCGGGTACCCGCACCCAAATCTGCGTGGTGGCTGTATTGCAGCCGGCCTCGATCCAATAAGTCAGCGGGGTCAGGGCACCATCATCGGTGATGCGCAGGTCGTCACAATCGGCTTGCATCTGGCCGGCACTGATCAAGCTGGCGGTATCCACCTCCAGCAAGACATCCACATTTTCGAGCGGGTCGCCCTGGTGATCCAGGGAAACAGGCCGGCGGTAGAACCAATCTGGGTCGAACCATTCAACAGGGTCCGGCAGGGGGGTGGGCGTCAGGGTCGGCGTGGGTGTGTTGGTGGCGGTATGGGTGGGGGTGTAGGTCGGCAGGCCCGAATCCTGTTCGACACCGACATAAGGATTCACCACCGGGTCCTGGCGCTGGGCGAAAAGCGTGTTGAAATAGGCGGGGATGTTGGACTTGGAATCCGTATTAGCGGACGCCGTATGGGTGTGGTGATAACCGTTATAAGCCGCGGTTCCTGACGAGGCTGAATCGGCGTAACTGCCGATGCCGATGGAGGTGGTCATGGTGACGCTATGGCTGTGGCTTGCTGCGCCGCCAATAGTCCCAGGCGTGTCTGAGCCGCGCGGGAAGCGCTCATCCAGGTCACTGAAACGTGTCCAACCGAGCGGGGGCATACTGCTGACGATGGCAATCATTCTGCTAGGCGCAAATCTTTGCGTTGTGGTCTGGGCGTAAACCACGTCCAGGTAGGGCGGTAAATGACTGGCAGTATCTGTGGTGCCATTTTCCGTGGTGTGATAATGATTTGGCCAGGTCCAACCCGTATCCCGTCCGCGGATCGGTGAATGGCCTGAATAGCCGGTATCATAACCACCGCTGGTCTGGTGCGTATGGCTTTCTACACCGCCAGTAGCACCATACGAAGAGGCGCCGCGTGGGAAGCGTCCATCCATGGCGGCCAGGTGGCTCCAACCGGCGGGCAAACTGATCTCGTCAAACCAGGCGATAAAGTTATAGCCGACCTCGAGTTTGGGGGCCTGGCAGTAGACGACATCCAAATATGGAGGCATCAGGCTGGAGGCCTGGTTGATATCGACGCGCAAGTCGCTATGGATATGCCCCGAGTAGACAGATTGAACTTCTTCACCATCGGTGCGCGCATTATGAGCCACGGAGGCGCTGCCCGAGCTGGCAGTCACCGGGGCATGATTGTGATCCAGCGCAGCACCGCCGCTGCCACCATATATCGCTGCGCCGCGCGGCAGCAGCCCGTCGAAGTCCTGATTGCGCGTCCACTCGGCGGGGCAGGCGCCTGCGGCGAGCAGGGTGAATTCCCCGTTCCAGGCGGCCTCGCCATTGGGTGCAGCCGGGTTGCCATAATAGAAATAGATGATATAGATGCCCTGGAGGATGGCTGGCACCCGTACCCAGACCTGAGTCTCCGTTGTATTACAGCCGGCTTCGATCCAATAGATCAACGGGTCGAGGGCGTTGGAATCGGCGAAGCGCAGGTCGTCACAATCCGCTTGCATTTTGCCGGCGGCGATCAGGCTGGCAGTGTCGATTTCGACCAGGACATCATAATTCTCGAGAGTATCTCCCACATACCCAAGGTTGACCGGGCGGCGGTAAAACCACTGCGGGCTGTACCAGTTCGCTGGATCGGGCATCGGCGTGGGGGTGTTGGCCGGGGTCGGGGTGGGGATTTCGGCGTACAGGTCCTGCACCTCGGCCTGGGTCAGGGCGCGGTCGTGCAGGCCGACCTCGTCCAGGCGGCCATAGAAAGGATAACGGTTGCTGCTGGAGTCGCTGAAGGTCAGCGGATCAGCGCTGTAGCTGATCGTGCCACTGACGGATCTGTTGGAAACCAGCACCCCGTTGACATACAGGCGGATCTCATCCCCGTCATAGGTTCCGGTGACGAAGATCCAGGTGTTGGTGGGGGGGATCGGTCCGCTGACTTTCTGGGGATCCAGGTCATCCAGCCGGAATTCCAGGTGACCCTGTTCCGAGAGCCAGAATCCATAATCCGAGGTGGTGCTGCCCTTGTTGACGATGATCTGCTGGCCGCCGATGGCGCTGGGGTTGATCCAGGCCGAGAGGCTGAAGCCAATGGTGGGCTTCAATACAGCGTTATCGGTGATGGAGACGAACTCGTCAGGGTTGTCGAAAACCAGACCCGAGCCGTTGTAGCCGGGGGTCCAACCGGCGTTGGTCAACGTACCGTGGTTGCCATTTATCGAGGCATCATAAGCCGTGGAGCCGCTGTTGGAATTCAAATGCCATTGGCCCAAATAGGCCGGTACCGGCGTGGGGGTAAGGGAGGGTGTCAGGGTATGCGATGGGGTAAAGGTGGCTGTGGGCGGGGGTGTGTTGGAGGGTGTGTCAGTGATCGTGGGGGTATTACTGGGCAGCGGTGTGTTGGAAGGCAGGGGTGTATCCGTTGGCGTGTGGATCGGTGTGGGCGTAGCGCTCGGCAGGGGTGTATCCGTTGGCGTGTGAACAGGTGTAGGCGTATTGCTTGGTAGGAGTGTATTGGAGGCTGTTTGTGTAGGCGTTGGGGTATTGGTTGGTGGCTGAATCTCACCAAAAACCTGAACTACATCGAGATACATATGTTTATCCATATCCAATTGGATGCGAATGAAGGATGCCGCTTTCCCCGCAGCTGGATAACCGTACTTCCATTCAACACTGGGGGGGGCTCCACTCGAAATAACCATTTCCTCGCTTCCATCTGTGTAGCGAAGCCACATTGTGTACCATCCGGAGCCATACAACTTCGCTCTAACTTCTGTAGCCACAACCGGATTTGGGAAGTAATATTGAATATATCCCCCGGCAACATCTTTCAATAAATAGGCATAATTCCCATTTTCGGAATACGCATTCTGTGGATTGGTGCATGTCTGATAACGACAATAATTGCTGTTGGGATTATGCCAGCTTGCCGTCGAGGCAGGTCTACCAGCGCCAGCGGGGTTTATAGATTCAGGGTCAGATACCCAATCTGGGCCTGTGAAACTCAAATCGCTGCTGAAACTCTTGTGGAAGGCGACTTTGCTGAACACCTTGAAGCTGACACTCGGTTCGGGGTGGGCCGCCCCCTGGGTGGGCGCGCTGACCTGAACGGCATCCAGCCCCACGGCATATCCCGTGGAAGCGGCGTTCTTCTCGCCGGAGACCTCCACTTCCAGCCAGTGTTCGCCATCGCTGGTGCTGAATTCCTGGGTGGCCTGGGGCTGGGGGGCGGCAGCGTAATTGTCCACGGTGGCCACCAGGGTGCCGTCCAGGTAGAGGTTGGCGATGCCCTGGTCAGGTCCCACCGGGCGCACGTAGTTGTATGTGTCCCCCTGGAAGGACATGCGCACCGCACTACCCTGGCTGCCTGAACTGGACAGGGCGCCACCGGAAGCGCCGGAATCGCTGGTTGTGGTCCAATCGTCCAGCCACCAGTAACCGGCGTAATCCTCCTCGTAGGTGCCCGGTGTGGCCGGGTCATCGACAAACTCGCTGAGGCGCGTGATATTGCCGATGGCATCGTATTGGTAGGCCCGGCGGTAGGCCATATAGGCCGCCTCGGAAATCCCGGTAGCCCGCGTCAGGCGGTCGAGGTTGTCATATTCGAACGTGAACTGCTCCCCCTGCACGGCATCGTTCAGGCTGGTGATGTTGCCAATCGAGTCGTAACCGTAAGTGAAATCCAATAAGGCGTTCGTGGGGTGGGCCACCGTGCAAGATTGCGATTCCCCAGCGTAGGCACGCCGCGCCGTCAGGCGGTGGGTATTTGCGGCATAGCAGTTCTGCACCCGGACGCCGTTGCCCAGGGCGTTCTCGGCGATCTGGCCCAGGGTGTTGTAGGCCAGGGTCGCCAGGGTGCCGGCCTGGGTGCTGCTCAGTCCTTTGGCGCGGCCCAGGGCATCATAGCTTGTCGTCACAACTTCGTTATCCGGATAGGTGACGGATTGCACCCGTCCCAGCCAATCGGCCTGGGTGGTGGTATCGTAAATGACCCCATCGATAGTGCGTCGTTCAAACACAGTGCGGCCGTAGTCGCCGTAGCTCCAGGTCGTTTCGCCGACCTGGTCGCTCATGGCGATGCGATAACCGATATCTCCAAGGGCGCTGCCATAGGTGGAGCTGGCCAGCATTGTGCTGGTATTGAGATCATCCTTTTGGATTAACCGATTGAGCGGGTCGTAGCTGAAGCCCAGTGACTGGCCGCGAGCATCGGTTTGCTGGGTCAGGTTGCCGCGAGTGTCATACTGGTATGACCAGACGCCCATATCGGGGTCGTCCATCTGGATCTTCTGTCCCAGCCAGTTGTAGACCATGCTGGTGGTGTTGGATTGGGCATCTGTCACTTGAATGAGCCGCTCGGCAACATCGTAAGCATAGATCGTGTCCGTATACAGGCTCCAATTCGGGTCGCTGCCTTCGAACTCCTGCACCTTGACCATGCGACCCAGGCCATCCGCTTGGCGCTCTGTTTTATGACCGTTGGGGTCGACCACCGTGACCGTCAGGCCATCGTAGCTGCTCTTGGTGACGATGTTCCCTGGGGCGGTGACCTGCACCACCCGGCCGAGCAGGTCGTACTCGCTCAGGGCGTGGTTTAACACACCCCAGGTGGGGTCACTGTAAACGCCCCCCGTTCCACTCAAGGCGCGCGGTTCACCTACCCGCGACACCAATCCCTGGTCGTTGTAGTCCGTATCCGTGACCAGCAATTCACCGCTGTCGGCATCGTAAACCTGGTTTTGCAGGATGCGCCCCAGTCCGTCATACAGGCCCCAGACCGAACGATAGACTTCGGGCTCAGGCATGGTATCCAGAATTTGCATGTGCAAGGCATAGGGCGCACTGACACGACCGTTGCCGTCGGGGGTTGGGTAGGTATACATCACCGTGGGTCTTGGTGTCGGCAAATCAAAACCAGGTGCCTGACTTGTCAACAAGCGGCCCAGCCCATCGTAGGTGGTGGTGGTGACATAGCCATTTGGATCGCTGACCTGGTAGGGTAAACCCAGGCTATACAGATAGCTGGTGCTGACACTCTGGTTGAGGGCGTTGGTTACGGTCAATGGATAGGCATGATGTGTGGCATCATAGCTGATCTGGGTGGCCTGATAAGCGCCGCTGGGGTCATAATTCGACGTGCCGAAGCTGGTGTAGCTCTTCGACTGGATCGTGTTGCCGAAAACATCGTACTCGAAGACCGTATCCACCGTTTGGGTGCCGCTGCCGGTCAGCGCCTGGGCCAGGGTCAAATCACCCCTGACTGGTGGCGATGTGCTGTCGTCATAGGTGTAGCGCACATCGGCGTAAACGGTCCCGCCAGCATCGGTCAGCACTTCGCGCGAAATCCGATCCAAAATAAATACGCTTGGGTCTGTATTGAGGTTATATTCATAGATTTGTTTGCGGTAGAGATTGGCCCCCAGGTAATCAGCCGCCTCCAGCAGGTTGCCGTTGCCGGGATCACGTTGGTAGGTGGTCTGTGAAATTAGAGTCAGGTTGCCCCCGGAGCGTTCATGGTTTTCGGTCTTCTGCAAGTAGCGGTACTGCCAGTCTTCGAAGGGCGCCTGGCTGTTGTCGGTGACGTAGGTGTTGACCACCTTGCGCAGCAGGTTGCTGCTGACTGGATTGATCCACTCCGCGTCCAAAGTGCGGCCGACGTCCAATCCGGTGGTACCGAAGTGGTGTTTAATATCCAGGATCTTGGTGGTCTGGTCGCTCTGATAACTGCTCTCGGTGACGTAGGTGTAACCGACCAGCTCGCCATTGTCCCCAGTCTCGGTGTAGATAGGGGTCTCGTAGGCATACCCCTGCACGGCTGCTGTCCCCAGGCCGCTTTCCACTACCACCTTGTCGACGCGGTAGTTATACCAGGAATCCGAGGGACGCCCGTCGGTCTCATAGGTGTAGGTCAGCACGCCGCCATAACCATTATCGATACTGAGCAGGCGCGGGTAGGTCCAGGGATCGTCTTCGCCAACCACGGCGCGGTTGTCTTTGTCGCTGTAGGCCATGCGCAATGTCGCCGCCTGGGTGTCGGGGATAGCCACTCCGTTTTCGGTATAGCCACCGCCGGAGATAGCCACCTCCGTCAGCACCAGGGTGCCGTTGGCGTTGGGGACGACGTTAGTGTCGTAGCCCAGGTCGTAGGTGCGCACGACCGTGCCGGTATCACAACTGCCATAGCAGACCTGGATCTTATCCAGCAGCTGGGTGTCGTAGTGCATCCAGATCTCGGTCTCAGCCGGGATGGTGTCGCCAGTGCGCTCGGCCAGGACGAACTGGAGCTCGTAACCCGGCTGCACATCCACGGTGCCATAGTTGTCGACATGTCCAGTATAGGCAATCGACGACAGATAACTGGCGCGGTCGAAGGGTGGGATCAGGGAGAGTGGGTCAGGCTGCTCTTCGGCATAGGAATAATCGATGAAGTTACCATGAGTGTCTGTGACGCGGTCGACACGCCAGCGTTTGGCGACCATATCTTCCGCCACACCGGCATAGCCCAGGGAAGCATAGGGTCCATCGGGGGTCTCGCAGGGGTTGCCAAAGTTACAGCCGTAGCCGTACATCAGGGTCAACTGCTCGGAATCCTGGTTCCACCCTAAGCGGTAGCGCGTGCCATCGGTGGCGACCACTTCCCACCACTCTTTGCTGACATTAGGAACGTCCCCGGCGTTGCCCAGGGTGGGATTGTGGCGCTCGATATACAGGAACGAAGCCCGTTTGGTGTAGTAACGCTGGGGGTTTTGGGGATCATTCTGCAGTTCGTACATGGTGCCGTTGAAGGTCAGGGCATACTCGTCCTCGTAGCCATAGCCGTTCTTGTCGGTGGTGATCTGGCGTACGATCTCGACCCCATCCAGATTCCAGCCCACCCCCACCCAGGGAGCCTGGATATCGGCCAACACGCCATCCACGGTGGCGCTGGAATAGGCCAGGCTGACATCGGGCGACATGCCATTCCTTCCCGGAGGCGTCCAGACCGGCAGGCTGTAGCGGGCGCTGCCGGTGAACAGGGAGGTGTAAGGCTGGTCGAAGAGCAGCACATTGACGCCGTTCCCGGGCAGGGAATCGCCGATGCCCGCCCCCCAGGTGGAGAAGTGGGCAGTTTCGACCGTAACCGTGTTGGCAGCATAATCGACGTCGGCCAGCGGGACCTTGACCCAAACATCGTGTTCTTCATCATAGGTGGCCACATAGGGCGCTTTCCCCCCAGGCAATGAGTTCAAATCACCGATATCATCGAAAGGCACTTCTAGGTAGGCCTTATCCACGAAAGCCTGCTCGATCACCCCTACGACATTGGATTTCTGCTCTGCCAGACTCTCGTAAGACCCTGTCGACATTCCTGGGAGTTGGACCAGGTCTACATCGAACTGGATTTCTGGCCCGGTCTGGCCTACCCGTTTGCCGGGCTTGACCACAACCAGGGACTCACGTCCGGCAGCTTGAGGGGGCAGGAATACCGCTATCTGGCCTGCCTCTACCCAGCCGCCTTCAGCTGGGACGTAACTCACCGCGCTTTCATCCACCTTGCCTTCAGGGCTGACTAACAGCTCAGCGCGGGCGCGCAAGGTGCCTCTGACTCCCATCAATTGAGCCGCGTGGACCCAAATCTCATCCTGCGAGAGGGATTTGCCTGGCGGTGCAACCACCTGCAGAACATAGGTCAATTCAATCCGCTCTCCAACTTCCAGGAGAGGGATATCGGCGACCACCCAGCGACCGCGTCGGTCGTACGCGACCAGGGGATGCGTAGAGCTTACAAAATTGAATCCCTTCTCCAGATGATCTCTAAAACGCAGCCCGATGATCATATCGGTGCTGTTGTTCACCACCGTCATACGCACATTGACTTCATTACCATAGCCTGCCACGCCCGGGGAGAACTCCAGGGTAAAGCCGACCTCTTCTGCTGAAGGTTTTGGGGGGACAGGGGGTGTCTGGATCGCTTGATCTGGTACCCTCCCAGGCGCGCGCTCAATGGGTTCATAGAGCACCGTATCTGGCAGGCGCACATCTGTTTGGGCAGGTTCATTCACTTGCGATGCTTCCGAGGAAGCGGAGTCCACCCTTGGCAATTTGAACTCAATCTCCGGCATCACCGCGGCGACATCTGTCGCGCCGGGCAGCAGCATTGCCAAGATGACCAGAACATTCAGCGATTTCCACGTTATGGTACGCAGACGCGCTCCGCCCTTGAAACAGCGAGCGATGAGGTCAGAAACCTTGTGCAAAAAGCCGTGAAGTAACATCGGACACCCTTCCAATCATGTTGAAGATTTGGGGCTCTCCAGGAATCGCCGGGGTAGTTCTCAGATTTTGGGGTGTGGGGCCTACTCCGCACTCCCACACCCCAAAATCTGGACATCGCCACGGGGAATTCCCAGAGAGCTGAATTTAGTTGTAGACGAACTTGATAGCTTTGCCCCTGGGCGTGATGAGATGACGTTGTGGTGAAAATAATATTGATTTTCGAGTACGAAGTCAATAAAAGTTATCGAATCGGGACTTAATAGGAACGGCTTATACTACGAACCTACTGAAAATTGCGTAGGATCGACGGTCTGGTGCCGGCGATAGCCTAGGCCGTTTTATTGATTGTTGATTTGCGATTGTGGATTTACGATACTGGTCAGGAGATTGAGGGGATCACTTTGCAGTTCCTTCCCCTTCGCACAGAACGCTCAGGGTCAGGACAAGGCTCAGTGTAAACTCCGGCGTAGTTGATGGTGATTGTTGATTGTTGACTATCACTTGTAAGCGGCGTGCGAGGATTTACCGGCACCAGCATCGCCATCACGCCGAGGCCTTGGGCGGAATTGCTGACCTCCGTCGCGGTTGCAGTAGGCTCAGCAGTCACCGTTGCCGTGGATGCGGATGTTGAGGTTTCCGTGGGCAAGGGCGTCGGGGTCTCGGTGGGCAGCGCATCGGTCGCGGTTGCAGTGGGCGCTGGGGGTTGTGTCGCCGTTGCCGTGGCCGCCTCCGTGGCAGGTGCGGTGGCGATGCTGGTAGGGGTTGCAGTACCTGTCACTTCTGGCGTCGAGGTCGCCGATGCCGCAGGAGGGCCGGTCGGTGTACCATCGCTGTACATGCTATATTTTATCCAAGATATTTTTATTTTCCGTAGGATGTACTGATGGAACTCACAACTGTACAGGCCAAGTTGCCCGCTCAATTGATCTCAAAGATGGAGAAATTAGTCGATGAAGGCTGGTACGAGGATATCGATGCCCTTTTAACTGAGGCTCTGCGGCGATATTTAGATATACATCGCCCTGAACTCATGGAGCGCTTCATCCGAGAAGATCTTGAGTGGGGTCTGCATGGGCGCGACTGATCAAAAGCTCTCTATCGTCGTCTGTGACGCAGGTCCGATTATTCACCTCGATGAACTCTCTGCGTTAGATCTTTTATCCGAATCTGTAGAGGTCGGTGTTAATTCGGTATTTTTTCGTTCAGTGTTATAATCGTCTTACGTATTCTCGTTCGATAGGAGAGTGTAAGAATGGAAACTGTCACGATATCCTCCAAGTACCAGATGGTCATCCCGCGTGCGATTCGCGATCAATGGGGCATCGTACCCGGACAGAAAGTGCGTTTGATTCTCTATGATAATCGTCTCGAAGTCATTCCGGTTCGAGATATTAAAGAAGCGCGCGGTTTCTTGAAGGGGATGAGCAGCAGAATCGAGCGTGAGCAGGAAGATCGTGTATGAACGTGGTTGACTCTTCAGGCTGGCTGGAATATTTTGTTAACGATATAAACGCTGATTTCTTTACCCCGGCAATCGAAGATGAAGAAAATCTGATCGTCCCAACCATAAACATCTATGAAGTGTTCAAGCGCACTCTGGCAGAAAAGGGCAAAGATCTAGCGCTGGAAGCGATCGCCATCATGTATGGCGGCCAGGTTGTTGATTTGACCAAAGAGATTGCCCTTGTTGCCGCGCAAATATCAATTGAAGGCAAGTTGCCCATGGCGGATAGTATCATCCTTGCGACGGCGCGCACCCATAATGCCACGCTTTGGACTCAAGATGAACACTTCATGGATATCAAAGGCGTGGAATACATCGAGAAACATTATCCATAGTTGCAAATCAAGATATTTTGTCACTGCCTTACAGTCACAACTTGCCTCCCCATCCATCCCTTGTATCGCTGACATCGAACCCCAATTTATACAATTTTTCGTTTACAGGTGTGGTGCTAATGCGCAGGTCATCGATCAGACAGACGTTGCTGGTGTAGGCAGAGCCCTGCACGGCGCGGAAGCGCAATCGGATTCTCTGCCCCGCAAAGGCGTCCAGCGGGATCTCGCGCAGAGTCCAATCCGCCTGCCCTGAGTCCGGTAAGGGTCAACAGTCAAGCAAAAGTGATCTCCCAGACTGTCAAAAGAAAATCTGGCAAAAGTGAACCCCGAAGATTACCCGAAGTGATGGTAACCAGCGCGCCTTCGAATTGCCACCAATCACCCACCTCGTGACCGGTGCAGGTGAGTCTATTTGAAATATATCGATTAGTGGAAGATTTATAAGCGAGATTCCACCCATGTCGGGACTAAGGGCTCTAATGCGCGCAGAGCCTCTTGCTTGGTGACCGGCTCCCATTCTCCTGGGTAACGTGTTTGCACTGCATACTCGGTCAGGAAAAACGCTTCTTCAACATTTTCAGGAACAGGTTCACGATTTTCCTTTAGCAACCCTAACAGTACTTCGATAGCATGCGTTCGGGGGAAATGGATATTATGGTAAATCAAAAGCGCCTTTAAAGCTTTTTCCGCACATTGTTGAGCGTGGAAACTGGCATCTTCTGGAACAACCCCTCTGGTTTCTAAGGCAACTTTGCCTAACTGCAAATCAGAACGGGCACGTTTGAGCCAGGATTGTGCGAGTTCAGCCTGCAGGTGTTCGCTCATAGATCACACGGCCCTCGTTCAAGATTGTTTGGTAGATCATTCCCTGGGTATTGCGGTGGCGTGCCAACTGCTGGGGGGTAGCAACAATAATATCAATGGGATACATTAGACTCCGTAAAATCCTTCGAATACGGATGCTCTCAGCACGTGTGGATTCGATATCCTCCATCACAACCAACAAATCAAGATCGCTATCAGCACCAATTTCCCCACGAGCATGGGATCCAAAAACAATAATCAATCTGAGTTGGATCACTGACCTGGCGAATGCGGCGCGCAACTTCGTCCAGGTCAGGAAGTTGAAGTGGGTACACGTGTTTTGCTTTTTCAGGTTGTGGCATGATATGGATAGTATAGCATGAATTGATTGTCAATCCGTATGAAGCGGAATCGCTGACATCGAGTCCCAATTTACACAAATTTTCGTTCACTGGAGAGGTGTTAATGTGCAGGGCATCGATCAGCCAGACATCGCTGGTGTAGGCAGAGCCCTGCACGGCACGCAAGCGGACTCGTATGGTTTGTCCAGCGTAAGCATCTAGCGGGATTTCAAGTAGTGTCCAATCGGCATATCCTGTGCCCGACGAAGGGTCAACGGTCTGATGCAGGCGGTCGCAGAGGCCGTAATATTGATGATTGATTTGAGATTGTGGATTGGCGTTTGAAATCGGGCGGCTGACCAAGGCGCCCCTTTGCTGCTCCTTATTACGATCTGTGATGTTGTGGTTATGTTAATCTTGCTGACTTTCGTAGTCGCGTAAGATCTGCTGAATGATGGGTTTAATCGCTGGAATACGATTCATAACCGTATCCCATACAATATGCAAATCCACCATATCGTATCCATGGACAATCCGATCTCTCATTCCTGCCATATCTTTCCAGGGGACGTCCGGATATTGCTCTCGGATGAAATCTGGCAATCGCTTCGTCGCTTCCCCAACGATCTCCAGTGCTCGAACGACAGCATAGTTGATACGAAAATCCGCTTCAAAATCTTCAAAGTTAACATCAGAAATCAGCAATTCTGCTTTTTCCATCCCGTCGAGAATGTCTTCTACATAATCTAGAAATTCATTGCTCATACGGGAATAACCTCATCAATAATTCGTTGGCCGATTCGTTTCCGCAGATTACTTTTAATGGCTATATCGACTTTGATGCCCAATGTCGTGCTGAGGTAGCGCTCCAGGTTCACTAAATCTAAGAGATCTATCTGCGGAGGGTCTCCGAGGTCAACTAGAATATCAAGATCACTATCAGGATGCTGCTCATCTCGGACATAGGAACCAAATACCCCAATTTCAATAACACCATATCTCTCCGATAGATAGGGTATGATTTCTCGCAATTTTTGCCTGACCTCTTCAACCGTCATTCTTCATCAACTTTTCTACTGGTGTGATAACTCCAATTAGCACAATCCAATCTGCGGTTATTGTACACTATTATTTATGGCGCAGGTTTTATAATTGGACACCGACCTCATAATTTGAGACATTCGTGCACTCGTTTTTCCTGGAAATTGGTGAACACCAGGCGATTTTACTCGCCTTGGAATATTCGAATGCCGTCCTTTTGACTGATGGTGCGGCCGCGCGGCTGGTTGCGGAAAGATCTGGTTTGAGGGTCCATGGTACGCTGGGTATCCTTCTGCGTTCTGTTCGTCGAAACCAGCGTACTCCTAAGGTGACTGTCACTCTGCTTCCTGCGCTTCGCTTGGAAGTCCTTCGGAAAGTGACAGCCACCTGCCATCCCCCCAATGGATGACGAGCAGAACCAAGCATGCCCTGAGTTTATCGAACGACTCCCGGTTGCAGTCTTTCAATTTAATGATTCATGGTTCACCCCATTTTTAATCATTGATCCTTGCCATTCAACAACTATACTGGAAAATATCCCTAAAATTGTAAGCCAATACCCTAGCAGGAGTTTGCCACCTGAGAATACTAGAGATAGGAGAAAGATAAATACCCCAAACAAAATAAAAGATATTACCCTCCCTTTTATATTCTTTCTTATCTTCACAATAGAAAACGCATTGAAGATCAAATAAAGAATTAATATTACTCCACAAAAGCCTTCTAACCATAAAGACCACATAAACAACTCAAACCCATAGGTTAGAAATGCATCTATGTTCTCCCACCAAGTGTAGTAAAAATACTCCCATCCAGATTGTGGAATTATCATTTCTTGAGCTACATTGATATCAAAATAAAACACCATCCATGGCATAAATAACCCAACAATGATTACAATCATGTTGATGATTCGCCATTGTTGTATATTGATCTTATTCATTAAGGGCACCTAATGGTATTCCTGCACAAGATTGCACCATATTAGGCAAATAGAAACCAATTATCAATCCGCTTACCTCAGCTGCGGTATTGTACCACTCTGCGAATTTTGATGTTTCGTTATGTTCCTCTACGGTACATTAGGTGGAAGAGGATAGGGAAAATCTTCTCCACCTCCATGTTGTCTTCGATATTTTCTTATAAATCTTAAAAATATATTGCTCACATTTATTCTGCCTTCCTGATCTGCATTTAATATATAATCAACAGCTTGGCGTTCAATGCCATTCCGGTGTATATTAAACCAAGACGCAGAGCTGGGATCACCTTCTAAGCCGGGAACAATGATATGATCTCTAGCTCCACTTTCTTGCCAAGCATGAACCGCCTCATGTATCATGATCCCAGCAATATCATCAGGATTGAAATTCCAAGTAGTAAATGTGTGCTTTGGAATATATACGCTATAATCCATTTGTATGGCCTGCGATGGAATGCTGGAGGACAATAGACTACACTGATTTTCCGATTCTTCTATTATGGTGCCAATTGGATTATATTCACTAAACCAAAAAGTAACTCCATGATACGCATGATAGTTATCTCCAAAGGCTGATCCACCTGTCGTCATTCGAAAGTAATATCCAGCAGGGATCTTTATTCTAAATTGTTGTTGGAGTAAATCCAGTGCCCCTTGTGGATTTTTCCAGTAAATATCTTCAATAACTTCTTCTGACAACTCTCCACCGTTTTTAGTAATCCAGTTTATGTAACAATTCCCTTCGTGAGGCTGCCCCTCACACCACCAGGGATTACGACCGCTAGGATCAGTCAGATTAATCGGATTCCCCTCCACATACCCCCATCGATTCAGCGACAATGGTCTGTTGTAATCTCCGTCCCATGTATCGCGGCTGATGAAGCGTCCCACACTACTATCAAGATACCTTGCCCTGAGATACGTCAACCCGCTGACATCGCGCATCTCCCCCGTGAACTGCCACACGCTGACCCCTTCTCCCGCACTCGAAAGCGTGTCGCCATATGGCGCATAGCTCTGGGCCTGGGTGACTGCGCTTACAGGGGCACTCAACTGGCGCACGGAGCCCAGAGCGTCACCTTGATGGTAAGCCCAGCCCTCAGGCTGCTGCTCGCCAATGCGCCCCACACCATACAGGAAAACATTCGTGCCATCGGTCAGGACTTGGGTGAGCCCGGTGTTGAGGTCGATGGTGTAGTTGGTTGGGATACCGTCGACGGTTTGCTGCAGACGGTCACCGAGGCCGTTGTATGCGTATGTAGAAACAGACTGGGGACCGGAGACGGAAGACAGGCGATTGGCGGAGTCGTAGGCATACGTGCTCACGCCATCGCTGAGCAGATTGCCATTGGCATCCCAAACATAAGGAACGCCATCAACGCTGGTCAAGCGGTTGGCGATGTCGTAAGCGTAGGTGTTCGTGCCTGCCAGCGTGTCCTCCGTCAGGCGGTTGCCGACGGCATCGTAGGTGTAGTGGAAGTATTCGCCGCTATCGTAGTCCGCGGCGGTGAGGCGGCCTAAGGCGTCGTACGTGTAGGTGATGGTGATGATTGATTGTTGATTGTCGATTGTTGATTGTTGACTACCACTTGTATGCGACGTGCGAGGATTTACCGGCACCAGCATCGCCATCACGCCGAGGCCTTGGGCGGAATTGCTGACTTCGGTCGCGGTTGCAGTCGGTTCTGCGCTAGCAGTCGCCGTTGGGGCGGGAAGGGAGGTTGCGGTTTCGGTAGGTAAGGATGTCGGCGTCTCGGTGGGCAGCGCAGCTGTGGCCGCTGGGGTGGGCGTCTGCGTGGCAGGTGCGGTGGCGATACTGGTTGGGGTTGCAGTACCTGTCACTACCGGCGTCGGGGTCGCGGTTGCTGCGGGTGGGCCGGTCGGGGTGGCTGTGTGGATCGCTGTGGGGGACTCGGTGGCGATTGGCGTGGGTGTGTTGGTCGAACCCAGGGTTGGCGTGCCGGAAGCTTGCGGTGTCGGCGTTGCTGAAGGCGAAGCGGTCGGGGAGGCGGCCGGGGTAGGCGTGCTGGTCGGCATAGCGGTAGCTGTCGCTGTCGCCGTGGGCGGTGTGGCCCCAATGCGCAGGTCATCGATCAGCCAGACGTCGCTGGTGTAGGCGCTGCCTTGATTGGCCTTCAGTCGCTCATGTACATTATTACTATCAAAATTAGAAATAATAATTCAGGAATTTATCATGAATTACTTTCACATTTTGGCCATAATTCATATTGCCCCTCATTTTTCCACCATTCTTTTGCAGCCTTGACGATTAAATATTCCCCATTGGAATTTTTCTCAAACTGCCATGGACCTAAAAACTGAGGATCCCAGTTGGTCCTTAAGCTATCCGGGAATTCATTATCCGTTGCCTGTCCGATTACTATTGCAGCACTTAATTTAGTATCTGAATCTGGGTATTCTAAATATGGGATGAGGTGGGGTACTGTACACTTTGATTCCTCCCCAAATCTAGCTAATGCAATTCCTATGCTTCGTTGTAACCAACTCAATTCTTCTGAATTTATGTAAGTTTCTAATAGATAAGGGACTGCAACTTGATTACCAATAATCGAAAGTGTCATAGCAGATGCCTCTTGAATTTGATGATAATAAGGAGAGGCCATTGGGGGAGATTTCAACTGCTGAATCAGCCCAGGAATAGCGTCAGATGATTGATTAGGGAATTTGCCTAAGGTTTGAATTCCTTGAATCAATTCTTCACCAGAGATATCTTCTTCAACTAACCACGACATTAATAATTCAATAGCTTTTTCATCAAATATTTCTAAGTTACCTAAAGATTGAGCAGCATAAGCACGCACACTGATTCCATCGTCTCCAATTGCAGAGTCTTCGAGTGCTAATACTAAATATGGAATTAGTCGAGTTTTCTCTGGATGATCATAATAAAATCCAGACCAATGTGCTGCATAAATCCGCTCATTCACATTAGGAGAAGAAAATCCCGAAAAAAGTTCTGGAAGGCTAGGTGTAGGTACAGATGTAGGTGTAACCCTAAGCACTCCAGAAATGCAGCTACTCAATAGAATGAGTAAACAATTAAGCACTATTGAAAAGCTAATATATTTATTTTTGTTCACAACATACTTCCTTTTTCAGGGCAACCAATAACCAGGTTCTATCTCATGTTTTGGTTCTCGAAACCGATTTCCTCTTTTGAGATTTTCATATTCAAGAACAGGCCAATTTGACCAATTGTCAATTGTAAACCCAAATTCTTCTCGAGTGTTATAATAAATCCCAAATCCAGGATAACTCGCTTCGCCACCAGCAACTAATCGTGCCATCCAATCATCTGGAATAGTTATTTTTGTGTTGGTTTGACCAGACTTTAGCATAAAACCTGGAAGAGATGCGAGGTCAAAGCTCGCAAGCTTTCCACAATATCCATCCGGACATTCTAACGTTCCATCACCATCATAATCATGGGGGTCTCCATGCCAATCTGAATAATCAGCCAAATCTCTATCGAGCGTTCCAGTAATTTTCCAATTACCATTTTTATTACGTACTATTTCACCCTGCCAGGTAAACCAACCTGTATGGTCAGCCATAGAGAATTTCACATTAGTAGTTTCGCCTTTCCTATATGCAACAATCAATAATGCAGGACTTCCGTAATAAAACGATTGAGATGTGCCGCATTCCATTTTTGACGCAATAGTTTCTAGCTCAAATAACATTAACTGCTCTTGTAATTTCAATTCTTCTTGATGTGATGGTAAATCCATCAATTGATTGCCAAGCCGCTTTGAAACTTGAAACGGTGAAATTTTCCCATCAAGCGATCTACGTAAAAGAATGGCTGCGTCTGGAGCCCCGTTTAAAACTAATGCATTAGCAACTACTTGACGATAAAAATCCTCCAATAGTTTCAATGATGCTGATGGGTCATCAAGAGCTTCACATAAATCATTATCAATTCTCCAGAATTTTCCATCCAAAAAAGCGGGAATATTTGTTGTTGGCCAATTGCAGGAAAAACCTACTGTCCGCCTAGATGGATCAGTAAGATTTATAGGATTTCCTTCCACATATCCCCAACGGTTGATCGAGAGCGGTCGATAGAAATTCCCTCCCCACGTATCGCGGCTTATGAAGCGACCAACGCCCGCATTTAGATGCCTCGCCCTGAGGTGAATCATCCCAGTGGTATCCGTAAACTCCCCGGTGAAGCCATAGTTGCTCACCACATCACCACCGCTATTGAGCACCTCACCATACGGCGAGAAATTCTGCGCCAGGGTGACTGCGCCAGTGAGATCGGTCAATTGACGCACGGAGCCCAGCGCGTCCCCATGATGGTAGACCCAACCACCGGACTGCTGCTCGCCAATGCGACCGACACCATATAGATACGCGTTCATGCCATCGGCCAGGATCTGGGTGAGACCAACGTTGATATCGAGAGTGTAGTTTGTCGGAACACCATCCACTGTCTGTTGCAAGCGATCACCCAGGCCGTTGTAGGCGAAGGTAGATACAGACTGCGGACCGGAAACAGAGGACAGGCGATTGGCGGCGTCGTAGGTATACGTATTGACCCCATCGCTGAGCATATTACCATTGGCGTCCCAGGTGTAAGTGACCCCATCGACGCTAGTTAAACGGTTAGCAATATCATAGGCGTATATATTGGTTCCTGCCAGCGTGTCCTGCGTCAGGCGGTTGCCGACGGCATCGTAGGTGTAGTAGAAGAATTCTCCGCTATCGTAATCTGCGGCAGTCAGTCGGTTGAGGGGGTCGTACGTGTAGGTGATCGTGACCGGTGCTGAGGGCGAGGGGGAGCTGGGGAGCGTGGGGGCATGGGAGTCAACAGAATCGGGTACGATCTTGGCCATCACGCCGAGCCCTTGGGCGGAATTGCTGATTTCGGGTGCGGTTGCAGTCGGTTCTGCGCTAGCAGTCGCCGTAGCCGCGGGAAGGGAGGTTGCGGTTTCGGTAGGTAAGGATGTCGGCGTCTCGCTAGGCAGTACGTCAGTTGCGGTGGCGGTGGGCGCCGGGGGTGGTGTCGAGGTTGCCGTGGCCGCTGGGGTGGGCGTCTGCGTGGCAGGTGCGGTGGCGATACTGGTTGGGGTTGCAGTACCTGTCACTACCGGCGTCGGGGTCGCGGTTGCTGCGGGTGGGCCGGTCGGGGTGGCTGTGTGGATCGCTGTGGGGGACTCGGTGGCGATTGGCGTGGGTGTGTTGGTCGAACCCAGGGTTGGCGTGCCGGAAGCTTGCGGTGTCGGCGTTGCTGAAGGCGAAGCAGTCGGAGAGGCGGCCGGGGTATGCGTGCTGGTCGCCATCGCGGTCGCTGTCGCCGTGGGCGGTGTGGTGCCGATGCGCAGGTCATCGATCAGCCAGATGTCGCTGGTGTAGGCGCTGCCCTGCACGGCTCGGAAGCGAACGCGCACAGACTGCCCGGCATAGGCGTCCAACGGGATTTCACGCAGCGTCCAATCGACGGTATTGTTTGTGACAGTGAAGGTGGCCAGGGTTATCCATGACTGGGCGTCGTCCGTCGAAACGTCGACCGTCAGGGTGGTGTTGGAAGCGGCTGTGATCTTGTCGTAGTAGCTCAATTTCAGATCAGGAGCATCCGCCGGCAATGCCACCAGACCACCCAACACCAGGGCGAAGTCTGTAACCCGCTGATATTCACCGTTGGGATTGATCGACCGGGCAGAGGCATCGGTATAGCCGCCGGTATCCAGGGTCGCCCATTGCCCATCCGGTTCCCAAGCTTACAAACACGTCGAAGGGTCCCCATCGAAGGCTTAGACCTCACATCGGCCAGTAGTTGTGATGCTTGGTCGCTGACACTTAACGTGATTATGAAAGCGGTGATCTACTGTTTGAGGTTATTATTTTGGAAACCCAACAAAGCGAGATGAAGTTGGGGTATCTTCCCACCAAATGTCTGTTAGATATGGGCGAACTGCCTTGTTATCAACTGCTTGGTAATCACGGTAAAATCCTAACACCGTTGAAACAAAGGCAAGGTTAGCATCACAAACATAAGGAACACCATCGACACTACTCACATAGTTGGCGAAATCACTTCACTTTGATCAGAATTAGAACAAAGTGTTTTTTGTCAGATTAGCAATTTGATGGGATAAATTCGATTTTAGTATTCAGACCTTTTATTCAATACCAGTGTTTATTAGCTTGAATTACTCTTCAGCTATCTGCTTAATTTTATCCAATAGGAAATCTGGCAGCACAGCAAGACCAATAGCCATTCCACATATGAATGCTTGAATTTCGTTGTCGCTATTACTTAGAAATAACTTTTGATCACCACTCCACAAATGCCATTGATCTTCAAGATATTTCCAGCTTAAATTCCACCCTAAATCATTCAAAAAAACTACAGCATCTTGCCAATCATCAAAGTAATCTTTTAATAAAGATCTACCCATATTGTTTCTCCTTTTTTCCTGTTGAATATCCACTAGACATCATACTTTATATCACTAAAACTCCTTAGTTGGTTATAATACCTTCGCCAAAATAGCGAATGAAAAAGGCTTTCTGTAGTAAAGTTGTAT
>CAZUSV010000046.1:0-32196 GCA_964622645.1 uncultured Anaerolineales bacterium | reverse complement strand
TAGCTAATTTATATTTAGAACTTAACCACAAGCAACTATGATAAAGCACAAACCAATTGAAAATAAAATAAAAGTCATAGAAAAGATTTCAGACAATGGTTTATTTAACTTAATATAAAAATTATCATGAATAACAATTACTTAAATAAAATAATAAATGATGATTGTAAAAATCATATTCCAAAATTAGATGATAATTCTATAGATCTTTTTTTGTCAGATATTCCTTATGGAATAAATCTTGATGAGTGGGATATTATACATAAGAATACAAATTCTGCGTTATTAGGAAAATCACCTGCACAACATGGAAAAAGTGGCTTTAAAAAAAGAGGAAAACCAATAAATGGTTGGAATCAAGCAGATAAGCAAATAACTAAAGAATATCAAGATTGGTGTTATAGTTGGTCATCTTTAGTTTTTCCAAAAATGAAAGAGGGTGCTTCAGTCTTTGTGTTTGGAGCAAGAAGAACTTTACATAGAGCAATTGTGGCCTTTGAAGATAGTGGATTTTTATTAAGAGATGTGCTTGCTTGGAAAAAACCTTCAGCTCATCATAGAGCTCAAAGATTTAGTGGTATCTTAGAAAAAAGAGGATTGCATGAAGAGGCAGAAAAATGGGAGGGTTGGAGACTTGGAAACTTAGCCCCTATTTATGAACCTATTGCATGGTTTTTTAAACCATATAAACATACAATAACTGATAATGTTTTGAAAAATGAAGTTGGGGCAATGAATATTGAGGAATGTAAAATTAATGGCTCAAGTCCAACAAATATTTTAGAGTTTGGCTTTGAAAAACATGAAAAAAAAATACATGAAGCACAAAAGCCTGAAAAACTTATTGAATACTTAATAAAACTTACAACAATCGAAGATCAAATCATTTTTGATCCATTTATGGGAAGCGGAACAACTGCTGTATCTGCAAAAAATTTAAATAGGCAATTTATAGGTTTTGAAATCATGGAAGATTATTACAACAAATCACTTCATAGATTAGAACCTGATATTACTTCTAAAAATTATAGAAAACCAAGTAAGCAAAAATCATTAAAGAAAAATCAAACACTTTTTGAATTTACGGAAAATAAACAAATGGAGACTCTAACTCAAAATGAAAAGATTCGAAGAACTATTAAATAAACTTAAAAATTGACAGCAAGAAGTAAAAGTTTTATGCTACTTATACATCTTAACAAATACCAAACATGCCAAGTATCTGTAAAGTGTGCGGGAAGAAGTTCGCCGGAGGCGCTGTTCCCTATGCACACAAAATCAAGTGTGAGAACGAAATGCTGAGGAAGAAGCTGGAGATCAAGGAAGCTGGAGAAGAACCTGTGAATCTGAGTGAGGGGATTGATGAGTTCGTTGAACCGAATTACAAGAAGAAACCTGCGTTAGATAAGGAGGCTGTGGAGAGTTTTAAACGGAGTATGATACGGATAGTGAGTAAGTTTTTCGATTACCAGAGCATGAGCGGAAACGAACGTGCGATGGTGAATCGAATGATCGATGAATTGAAAAGTGAAGATGGTAAGTTGATGGGATCGATTCGTAATTTATTATTTAAACACGGAATAGACGCTTATTATGGAACTAATACCAGTCCATCCAGCGATGAAGAAGGCGAACAAGAATAAACCAGCTGTAGGACAGGCGAAAATGAAGTATCCAGGTAGCGAGGTTAAGTTGACTGTTCTAGAAGAAAATTTCTGTAGAGCCTTCTGTTGCATAAGTCATCCTGAAACATTCGGACGACCACGAGATGCTTATGCAGCAGCCGGATATAAATTGAATAATAAGGATGGGAATGATTCGAATGTGAATAATGCTTATCATATCCTGAAGAGACCTAAAATTCAGACACGAATAACTGAATTACTCGCTGCTCAAGGATTGACAGATTACGGAGTAGATGGTGAAATGCTGAAAGTAATTAAGCAGGACAAGGATCTCTCGAATAAAATGAGAGCCATCTCCGAATATAATAAGGTGAAGAAACGTACAGGAGGTGGTATAGGTAGCGCAGGAGGTGGTATAACCGTAAACGTACTTAATTATGGACAAACAAATAACGATTCCTCACAATTATCAGCCGGAGAAACGTCCGTTTCAGTTGGAGATTCTGAGCAACCAAGCGAGGAACAAAGTGTTGGTAGTACACAGGAGAGCTGGAAAGAGCCTGATGGCGATCAACAAGTTGATTATGGAGGCTTGTAAGGAAGAAAATGCCGGAAGAACCTTCTGGTATATCGCTCCTACTTTCCGTCAGGCTAAAGGTATCATCTGGAACGATCCTAAAATGCTGTTCCACTGTATCCCTAAAGAACTAATTAAAAAGAAAAATGAAACAGAACTCTCAGTTGTACTCTTCAACGACGCCCGTATCGAACTACGAGGTTCAGACAACTTTGACGCCCTTCGTGGAAAGGACCCCTACGGTATCATTGTTGATGAGTCCCAAGATCACAAGCTCGAAGAACTCTGGAATCAAATCCTTCGACCAGTTCTTGCAGCTAACCAAGGATGGATTTGGTTTATAGGTACTCCGAAATCGAAAGATTTCTTTTTCAAGATGTATGTTTATGCTAAAAGTCGCCGTAGCTGGCAAGCATTTACGCTTTCAGCAGAAACATCAGGCATCATAGACAAAGATGAACTTGAAGAAATCCGCAGAACTACTCCTATAGAAACGTATAATCAAGAGTATAAGGCGTTATTTTCGGATGACGGGGGTTCACCCTTCCACAACATCAGAAAATGCGTTAAAAACGAAGTTTCGCCTCCCCAACCTGGACATTTTTACCAAATTGGAGTGGATTTAGCTCAAAAAGAAGATTTTACCGTCATAACTGTCTATGATGTGTGTTGTGATAAAATTGTCTGGATTGAACGGTTTAATGAATTGTCATGGTCATTTCAGAAAACTAAGATCGAAGCGATGGCTAGACGGTATTTGAGCGAAGGAAACCCTAGTCGCATCATAATTGATTCAACCGGAGTTGGTGATCCTATTTACAGAGACCTTCAACAACAAGGACTCTACTTGACACCTGTGCATTTTAATTTGAAAACAAAAAGACAGCTGGTAGAAAACGCAGTAATTAAATTCGACCATCAAGATATTTCAATTCCTCCGTTTCAGGCACTGATAGATGAACTTGAAACCTTCGAGAAACAGAAAACAGCGCAAGGTAGAGTAACTTACGGCCATCCTAATATAAAAGGGATGCATGATGACTGTGTAATCTCTCTCTGTCTTGCGTTATGGAACGCTCCGAAAGTAAAAAAGAAAGTTGTTAAAGATAGAAAAACACTCTTGATGGATAAATATAAAGAATTGACTGGACAGAAAGCTGGTAACCATTATAGTAAAGTACCTAAAAATAGATATTTGACATATTGACCAGTATAAGGCTAAGTAATATGATTAGATGGGAGTCCTTCTAGGGTTGCAACTCACTCCCTCTAACAAATTTTACTTATGGAGGATTATTACGATGTACCTACCAACCAAGAGGATAGGTCTCATCTACACATGAGGCGTATTCGTGATTCGGCTGATTCTAAGATTAAGCTGAATTTGAAAGTAACTGCTATCAAACAGTTGATGCAGTTACATGAGGATAAAGTTATTGATGGTGACGACTGGCGATCTGCTTATCGTTTACCTGAACTGTTCGGTGCTCTTGAACGTAAAAAATCAGATATGTTAGAGAATCTGACAGAAGTTACGTTTAAAAGTACACTCGCAGGTGATTACGATATGGCTGTGCCTAGCAGAGCTATTGTCGATCATTTTGATCTGCAAAGTGACCGTAAAACAGCTCTGGTTGATGCGATTAGTAATGCTGTTGATTACGGGACTGGTATCGAAAAACATACTGTCGCCCTAGTAGAGAATGATTACGTTGAGACAGACGATCATTCTCTTTTTTTAGAGCATAAAGATCCTGAGAAACGAGTAAGTTATTATGGTTTAGCTCCGACTACTGTAGATATACGAGATGCTTTTCCTGATCCGACTGCTAATGTTGACCATGATCCTCATGGAAACAGAGGTATGGATTGGTTTTATGAACGTAAGATTTATTCATGGGAACAGTTCCAACGTGATTTTGGTGATAAAGAAAGATTCGATATTGAGGATATTCATCCTGTTAATTGGGGTGGTGTTGAACATCTCGGAATCGAGAGGATGTCTCATAAACATGAGTTTGAAGAGAAAGAAAATGCTAAATCACAGTATGTAGTGGTATTTGAAGGTTGGGATTGTGTGAATGATTGGCATGTATTTGTAGCGAATGGCAAAGAAATTTATTTCGGAGCAATTCCGTTTAAACATAAACGTATTCCTGTTTCATTCAGATATAATTACAAACGAGATGATTCGATATGGGGTATTTCAGAAACCGAAGTCCAAGCTCCGTTTGTGATGGTTAAGGAGGTTTTGGTGAATTTAATGATAGATAATGCAAAACTCTCTCAGCAGCCTGTATTAGCTGTTTCTGGTGATGTTTTGTTCGATCCGGACGAGAATCAGCTAGAACCTGGTGCGTTATTTACGTTGAGAGGTTTAAATGGAGGGAAGATAGGTGATGCGATTCAGCCTCTCACCTTTGGTTCCAGTGTGGAACCTGCAAATGCTGTTAAGAATATTTTGGAGGATTTACAGATCCAGGTAACAGGAGATGATTCTCGTGCTTTGTTTGTGCAACCGAATGAACTTGCTACCCAAACTCTTGCGAAACAGGAATCTATGAAACGTAGAATCCGTAAGAATGTTTTACAGAACACGATTCGAGCAGAGAAAAATTCACTCTATCAGAGGTTTATGAATATTTGTCAATTTATGGCGAAGCCTTATGAGGGTGTAGATGGTAAATTGACATATCACACTATACCTATCGAGGACTTTCATGTTTCACAGCGTAACGCTACTCATCAGCCTGAATTTACTCCAGCACGGGGGTACACAGGTTATTTTAAGTTGAATGATAAGGTAGTTGAACCTAATTATATTATGTTCGATATTGTAGAGAAAGTCGAAGATACAGTCAGGAAGGAGCAAGAATTACAGTCATTGCAGTGGTATTTACAGATATTATTTAGTACAGCTCAGGTTAGCCCTGAACTTCTCGCTAGTACAGATTTCGAGATGTTGGCTAAACAGGCTGGTAAACGATTTACCGATATTGATGTGGATGCAATCTTCAATTCAGCAGGCAGAATAGTTGACGGGATGGATGAGATGGATTATCACGTTCAGCAGATTGCTCTTGGTATTAAACCTACAATTTCTCGTGATGGCAACAACATGAGAAGGTTACATAAGTACAGATTATTTGCTAAATCAAAAGAATATGCAATTCTTCCAAAAGCTCAAAAAGGCATCTTCGCAAAAACTCTCGAAGATATTATCTATGCGATTCGTGACGAGAAGAGTCTCCCATTCGGGCAGCAACCTGACAAGGGCGGAATGGCAACTCCTGGGGCAACTGGCCAACAAGGACCAGTTCAAGGCGGTCCTGAAACTGGTGGAGGGACTGTATCACGCCAACCTGCTGCAACTGGTGCAGAAGCGCAGGCAGCTCAGCCCGTACGAGGAGGGGAGGCTGGCGGGGAGGCTGGAGCAGCTTGAGCAGATTTTTGGAGCATTACTGGAACAGGGGAAAGCTGAGAAAAAGAAGAACAAAGAACGGAAAGAAGAAACTGATCCGCTTAAAATTCTTACACAACTAGGTATTTAATATCTCTGACAGCTGTAGAAGGGCTGGAATGAGGGATTAAGCCTCCTAGAGGCGAAAACCTTCTCTATATTCTAACCCATATTACTATGGCTACACCAAAAGGGTCTGACAAAGCTGCGAAAGAAGCAGTGAAGAAGGATACCCCAGAGGAATCTGGCAAGGAGTCCGCGCAGGATACTCCTAAAAAGGATGAAGAGCAGGCTGAAATGACTCGCAAGGCAGCGCAACTTGGCGAATCACGAAAAGCCGCGTTCGCTACCTTGGTAAGGCTTGCCAAGACTAGCGAAGATGCTCGTAGAGAGCTCGCTGAAATCTCTAAAGATGAATACAATGCTAATTATCTTACAGAGAAATTTGGCGAAGAGTATACTTCTCTTTATGAGGAAACGGAAGAAGACAGCCCTGCTTTAGAAAACCTCTCAAAGCAGGTTGAAAAACTTTCTAAAACCCATGAACAGAATCGGAAGAACACGCTTAAATCTATCAAGTCGCAACTCGGACTCACTATTGATAACGAGCCTAAGTTTGATGATTTAGTGAAAACTTTCGAGGGGACAGAAATAGCGGGGGAGACTGTTACTTTTGAGAAGGCTGTTGATATGGCTGCTAATCAGATGAAACCTGGGAAATCTTATAGTTTCCGCAGTAAAGGTGATGTGATTAAAAGACCAGAAGACGCTAAGGCAAAAGCAAAAGTCCCTCTCTCACCTGAAAGAATTAAGAAACATGCTTTCTATACGGGAGCTAAATCTGCTGAAGACTTTCAGGGAATAGCTGAGCAATTCGAAAAGAAAGGCAGCTATTCAATTCCTATATATCCTAACTAAACAATTCTATGGCCGCAACACAATACACAGGAGACTTCAGGGTTGTTGGTACAGTAGGTGGCGATTCACCAGTAACACGAGTTTTTGATGTTGTTGCTGGAGCTGCTGCTTCGATTGCTATTGGTGATCTTGTTATTGTCGATGGTAGTAATCCAGGTTATGTGGCAAAAGCTGGTGATGGAGCTTCTTCTACTTCTTCATGGGTAGGTATGGCTGTATCTAATTCAACTGATACAGCACTAGCTGATGGTACGGTAGAAATTATGTTCCATCCAAGCGGACTTGTTGTCCGTGGTACTCCTGATACACCAGGCAATCTTGCCCAAGCAATCATTGACACTCAAGTTACACTTGAAATGGCTGCTGCTGACCAAGAAATCGATGAGAATGATACCTCAAACGGTGTTCTTACTATTGTCACCTATGACAGTACTTCTGGTAATGAGACCATCGACGTTGTAGTTCCATTCAATCTTCAATAAACTTTAATTCTTTAACTGAATAAATTATGGCAGTTACATATCATAATTATGAGACAGAGGTACAGTTGGAGATAGCGAAATCTTTTGATGCTGGATACCAAGGGTATCAGTCAAAATATGAGCAAATTTTCCGGATGGACCCGAACCAAAGATTTGAGGAAACTTTCTCAGTCCGAGGTGGAATGTCGGCTGCGTTCAACGCAGTTTCTGATGGCGCTGCATACAACCAACAAAATCCTAAAGTTGTTGGTACGCAGACTGTCGCACAACTTATCTTCAAAGAAGCAGTTCATATTACTAAAATGATGAAAGAAAAAGATCATTATGGTTCTGCTCTTGAAGATGCACAAAAACTTGGCTATTTAGCTAGAATCAGGATGGATGCACTTGCTGCTGATCTATTGATCGCAGCAGCAGGCACAACAGTTACCTGGGATGGCTTATCTTTGGCTAATGCTGCTCACCTTATAGGTGATACAGGCGCTACCCAAGATAACACCACAACAGGTTCGTTGACATTGGCTAATCTTGAATCAGCTATTGAAGCACTTCGCATGCAACAAGACCACAATGGTACAATTATGGGTCTTCAACCTAAGTATCTGGTCGTTCCTACAAGGAACATGCACACTGCGAAGAAACTTCTAGGTTCTCCTATGACACCTGAAGATGCTAACACATCTATCAATGTTGTTACAGAATCTGGAATTATCCCAGTTGTCTGGGAACAACTTGATGATACTGCTAACTGGGAAGCTGCTCTTGTCTCTGACAAGATGATGCACCGATTAGAGTATCAGATCGCTTACGGACCTGAATTAACACCAGACCGTGATACAAACACAGGTAATGACATTGTTCAAATTGACCTGGCTTGTAACGCTGGTGCTGTTGACTATTTAGGTACTCATTGGATTGTATAATATTTAACCTTATATTATTATGGCTAGAACTATAATAGGTGACTCAACTGCCTTAGGTGGGTTGAATGTTTATGGTTCAATCCAAGTAGGCGGTAATGAGGTTGTTGATGCCACAGGTTCTTTTACAAGACCTGGAGTTTCTACGGGCATCAACAGCCAAACTGTCCTTGTTTATGACAGGGATGAAAACGATGACGTTCTTTATGCTTCTGGTACTGCAACTCTTAATGATGGAGCTGCTGGTTACGCTAAAGGATGTTTATATATCGACACTAATGTAGGAGCTGGCACATCAGGACTTTATGAGAATGTAGGTACAACTACAGCTTGTAATTTTGATCTGATTGGTAGTGCTGGTGGAGCTACAGTAGCCCTTGATAATCTTGCTGCTGTTGCTATTAATACATCTCTTGTTTCTGATACAACCTTGACTGATGACCTTGGTTCTTCTGGGTCTTATTGGTTAAATGGTTGGGTTCAAACAGTCAATTTTAATGCGACTGCTGATATTGCTGGTACAGGAGCTGGTGTTATGTCTACTACAGGTAACATTGTCCCAAGTGTCGATTCGACTGACGATTTAGGTAGTTCCGTAGGACCTTTATATTACGCGAATGCTTATGTTGATACAGTTAATTTAAATCCTACTGCTGCTATTGATGGAACAGTGGCTGGGACTTCTACATTTACAGGTAACGCAGTCTTAACCTCAGGTAACTTGACTCTAAGCTCAGGTAATCTTGTTATGACAGACGGAACTGTAAATCTTGTTGATGCTACTACTACAAGTGGTACATCAATGACCCTTAATCCATCAGCTGTTACTACTGGTACTGGAGTACTAATCGATGGCACTTCTGTTACTACTGGTGACGTACTTCGTGTAAATATCAACAGTGTCACAATGGGTGGTACTGGGTCAGCGATTTCCGTGGTAGATATGCACACAACTACAGAAGTATTTGCTGTACGCGAAGATGGTAGAGTTCTTATGCAAGGTACTGCTGAAGGTACAACTGCTGCTGAAGTACAATCTGGTGATCTTGTCGTTAGTGATGGTGATCTTACTGTCTCTGGTGGTGAAACTATTTTGATTTCAGACGCAGCTAATGCAGACGTTTTGTCTGTTAGGCAAACTGATGGCGGTGCTATAGGTGTTATTGCAGAATACCATCATGACTCAAGCTCTCCTGCGATTAATGATGTGATTACACGAATTAATTATTCAGGTGAGGATGATGGTAGTAATAAAACTGTTTATGGTCGTATGGATGCTACTATCCTTGACGAAACTGATACCACCGAAGATGGTAGGCTTGGTTGGAGTGTGTTGATTAACAACTCTCTTACTGAACTTCTACGTCTTGATAATGTTGGCGTTTCATTGATGGCTTCTACTTTGGTAGTTGGTGACGGAGGTGCTACTATTACATCTTCCGGAGATCACAACATCAATATCCAGACAGGAAATGCTACGACTGGTGTGATTTCGATTATAGATGGTGCAGCAGGAGACATTGTGCTACAGCCAGACACTACAGGTAAAATAGCAGTTGGTAGTGGTGGTAATGATGCAACTATCTCGAGTAGTGGTAACTTTGATCTTGTACTTCAAACTGGAAATGCGAGTACTGGAAGCATTACCATTAAAGATGGTGCTGCTGAAGTTATTATTCTTCAACCAGCTACTTCTGGTGAAGTTGAAGTTCGTTCAGTTGATGGAGGTGCTGTTGGTCCTGTATTACGACTTTCACATCAAGGAGGCTCGCAAGCTAATGCTGATGTGGTAGGACGAATTCTCTTTACAGGTGAAGACGACGCTGTTGCAGACGAAGACTATGGTCGTATTGACGTAATAGTCGACGATATTTCAGCGGCGAATCCTGATTCAGACATGAGTTTCGCGATTGATAATCAAGGAACTCTTACTGAAAGATTAAGGCTTCTACATACAGTTAACGCAGTTGCTGTTGGTGACGGTGCCACTTCTGGCATGTTGCAATCATCAGGTAACCAGGATCTTGTACTCAGGACTGGGAATACAACTACAAGTGACATTTCAATTATTGATGGAGCAAATGGAAACATTGAAATGAACATGAACGGTTCTGGTGATCTTGTTGTTGATGGTGACATCACAAATACTGGAACTGTTGGTACTCCTGGCACAAATGTAACAGCTAAAGAGTATGGTGATGGACGTAACCATGTTACTGTTCTTACACTTACGAATGCTGATCTAGGTGCTATTGGAGGTGCAGGTAACTTAGCTGTCGGAGCTTTGATCTACACATTCCCTGCTGGTGCTCATGTCCATGAAGTTACATATTCAAGTGTTGCACTACAAGGTGATGCAGCTATCCAAGCTGATACACCTGATTGTGGTATCGGATCAGTAATTGGTTCAGGTGCTATTGCTGCATTGAATGGTACTACCATGGAGGATTACATCACAGGTTTTGCGGCAACAGACTGTAATGGTTCGGTTGATGTGAATATGTCTGCTGCTGTAGCAGGTGTTATGACTGGTATCTCAATGAACATGTCTGGTCATACCAAGACAGTTCACTATAACGCAGCTGATAACTGGGCTGGTGCTTCAACAAGCTTGTTAGCTACTGGTACAGTTACACTTAAATGGACTGCAATGTCCTAAGATTGAGGCCATAATGGCCATTTAGAAGTTTTATTTCTTAACCATATATGTCATGGAAAACCAACTCTACAAGTACGAGTTCACAGAGGACGTAGTGCAATACCTACTAGCTTCTGTTGAAGCTCGCCAGGTCAGAGGTGAAGACCAGGCAGTGTCTCTTATTCACGTTAAGGGACTCCTCAGAAATCCTGTAAATGCCGCTGAGATTCTCAAGGCGCAGGAGGAAGCTAAGAAAAAAGAGGAGGTCGAAGCGGAGAAAGAGGCCGAGAAAAAAGAAGAAAAGCCCGTCCCGAAGGAGGGCAAATAAACCTTTTGGGGGAGTAGGTTGAAACTCCCCCCTCTCTTACAGAATCAGGGGGTGACAAACGTCGGATACTGTAATAGGGGATATAAATCTTTTAACTCAAACAATTATGTTACTCGACAACCAAAATTATGTCTCTACTTCAAGAGGTATGCCAACGGAAGCAATTGATGACTCTAAAAGAGTGAGGTCAGTTTCAGGGGAAACTGTTCAGTTTTATTATGATAGTTCAGGCACTCCAACAGTCGACGCAGGTCAAGTTGTTGGTACTGTAGTGGCTGCTAAATTTGCCCAAGGTTCTATATTGAATTTCTTAGGTGATATGCCAGCTTCTAACAATGACACTTCGCTCTCATTTACTTCAACTGCTGCTACGACAGAAGTACCTCTTCCTACTGATTATGATTCTGTAGACAGAAGTAATTTTACAGATAGACTTACTTTGTTTGATGCACATTTGCAAACTGATGGTGATTATTGTGTAGATTATGTTCATGGTATTGCTTATATCAAGAAGGCATCTACGCAAGTTTCACTTACTGCTACATCTTATTCAGTTGCTTCGCGGGGTAGTGCATCAGGTGGTTCTGTTAATCAGGAGGTTGATGCTTTTACAAGTTCAGCATCAGATGTAACATTAGCAAATACACCTAATGAAATTTATTTTTATGCAGATGAAGATTGTCATATCAATTTCACTACTACAGCTACAGCTGCATTACCGGATATTAAGATAATTAAGAATATTTTATATGGTCCATTTCCATTTGGAGATGCAACTTTTAGTGTAATTCGTGATTCAGCTGATGGTAACCTTGCAAGTATTTATACTTACTAAACTTTAAATAATATGATTTTTCCAAGTCCAGTACAAGACGCTGCATTTGTCCTTAGACAGATGGGGGCTGACAAAGTGTATGATTATAGAAATATGATGGAGGGTTGCGTTAGAAACCTTACGGATACTGATCTAAATCTAGGTGCAGCTGGTGCTGTACTTTCAAATGGTGGATTCGAGACATTTACTGGTGGAATCGCAGACGACTGGAATCATCTTGGTACAGGTACGCCTTCGGAGGAAACTACTTTGCCTTGGGATTCTAGTGGTACAAGCGCTCAGCTAACTACTGGCGATACTGATTACGGAAATGCTATATTTTCACAAAGTATTACAGCAGGAATTACTTTAAATCAGACATATCAGTTTAATTTTAAAATCCGAGTTACAGCAGGGTACGCAAAAATTAGAATTGTGGCATGGACACCTTGGTATAGAGCGATGGAGGAGACTTTTGATTCTTCTGATGGTGCTGTTGAAGGGACACGGTACTTACAGTTTCCTTTTGGTACTACTTTAGCCTGTCAAGTTTACAATGCTGGTACAAGTACACCGTTGACAGTTCTTGTTGATGATTTTGAGTTCCGCCCTGTTCAGAATGATATACACGCGAATATGTTTCCGATGGGATATGATCCGGCAGCCTGGGATGGTAAAAGCTATGATTATTCAAATTCAAGTGATTATGCTCTGAATTGGAATAGTGGTGGTGATCTTGATTTTACAAGTGAAGTTACTATGATTTCACTTTTTACACCAAGTGCTACCTGTAAAGGTATTCAATCCGGATGGGATGAGTATAATTCTAAAAAAGGCATTGTTCATGCCTTGAATTACTATGGTGCAGATACTGTTAGAGGCTATGTGAGCGATGATGGCGCAACACATTCAATCTATAATGGTAGCGGAACAAGTCCGTATTCACTGGGTAGGGTTGTTATACTTCACGAATATGATGGTGCAGGTGGCACGGAAGAGACAAGGGTTAATGGGACTGACTACCCAGTTACTTATTCAACAGGTGCACATGTTGACCCGATTTATGCCAATAATACTGCTTATTGTCATGCTGGCTATATAAGTTCAACTGGTAGCGCAGGTTGGCCAGGGAAAGGGCCTTTTGAAGTGATCGCCAGTATCCCAAATACTACTACTGCGAGTGAGAAAGAATTTATTGAAGCTTTATTACAATCTAACCGATAATTTATGCCGACTTATACAAAAGATTACTTCGTTATTCTCAAGGAAACCTTTGATGCTTGGGTTGCCATAAATGATGCAGAAAATGTAGGTGGAGATGGTCATAATTATGAACTTGCGCTGTCGCAAGATCAGACTTGTTACATTATACCTGTCGCTGTAAAGAGCGCAGAAGAACGTGCTCAGTTATTAGCAATACCTAGTTGCAGGAGAATCTTACGAACAGATCTGGATACATTTATAGCTGATAATCCGTCTCTGTATACAGAACCAGAGCCAGGAGACAGTCCAGCAGCTAAAGCTTTGCCAGCACACCCGTTAGCAGGAGATCTGAAGGAGTTTGCGAATTTGTACAATAATACAAATGCTGATATGTCGCATAATCCTGTAGGCAACTCAACGTGGGCGTTTCCACAAAGCACAATGCCGAATGGTGTGGATGATGTTCATATTGCTGATAATTATATTCAACTTCCACGGGACAAATTTGGTCCTGCTGCAATTGATGATACCCATACAGGTTACCATTTTATAGATGCCAATAATGTTCTGCTTTATGTGTGGCCTATTGTTTCTAAAAGCATTGCCGCAGGAACTGTTACAGTGACGCTTACTATACCTCCTACTGCTCCTTAACCCTTTTAAAATATGTCAACTTTAGACGAGTATGATGTAGTCCTGTCAAGAAGGCTAGGAACTACATCCGAAACCTTTCATACAGATGAAGCTCGAACTGCTGCAATAAATTATGCAGTGCAAGAGTTTACAGATGAATATAAACCTGAAGAGTTCAGGAAGAAAGAGTTTATAACTTTGACGAGATATGGAGATACTGTAGATGCTTTTGAATATGCTACAGATGGAGCCATTCAAGCTGTCTGGACAGAATCAGATGATGGTGTTGCTCCTACAAGCAGTACTACTTACAATGAGGGTTCTTATTCTGGTAGTTTCAGTTGGACTAATTCTAGCAATACAGCTACTTGGACAGGAGCTGTAACCTCGAATGATTATTCAAGTTATACAGGCAGAAGAACTGGTACTCCGGTAGCAGGATTTCTGTTCTTTTATTTTAATTTTACGGATTATACTGCTCATTCAGCTTTTACCATTAGGATAGGCAATGATTCATCCAATTATGGAGAATATGCTGTAACTATTGCTAATGATAATAACTGGGGTAGCAGAAGACTTCCGCTCAAGGATTTTACATATACGGGAACTGTAGATTGGACAGCCGTAGACTGGGTACAGATCGAAATAACAGAATCTTCTAGTTCGAGTTTCTTACTTGATGCTATGAAGGTGATTCCTGCTAATTCTGATTGGATGGTAGGAAGTTTTCCTTCTGATCTAAGTACACTTAATCGTGTGTTGATGGTTGAAGATTTAGATACAGGAAGCGAGTATCTTAAGACTGATCCTGACGAATTCTACAGAAGAGAGGGTGATGTTTGTACTTATGATTATTCGATGGTTGATGCAGGACTTCGGTTTTTCTTGAATGATACAACTGTAGATCAGGTCTTAGTACATTATATCCAAGATCCTACTACTATGAGCATAGGTTCAGATGACAGTTTATTGTCAGATAAATCAATTGAGTTAATAGCGTTACTGGCGCTTCGTAGGCTTCTGCTGAATGCAGGTGAGTATGAAGCTTCACAATATGTGGAACAAACAGAGATCAGAAATGCCCTGGCTTCATGGCAGGGTGTTTATGGGAATACAGCTAAACGTCTTAAATCAAGATATGAACGACTTAATTACTTTTCACGCTAATGGCAGCACAATTTTTTACAATCAGAGATTTCTCGTTAGGCCAAAATAACGATTATAATGCCCGTAGCATCGCTCCTGACTACTCAGGCGAGCCAGCAGAGGCTACACTCATAAAAAACTGGGATATCACGCAAAAAGGGGCAATAGTGACGAGTCCTGGGTATGAGGAGGTAGTAGACCTCGGTACTAGCTCTAAAATCCAGGCTCTTGCCTCGTTTACGCATGATTCTGATAACAGATATTTGGTAGCTGTATCGAATGATGTGATTTATCAAATAAATATTTCTGCTGGTACAGCTAGTTCTATCGGGACATTTGCTGGTGCTAGTTCGTATGTAGGTACAGTTGAATATAAAGGTGCTAGTTCTACTCCTAATCTGATAGTAGCTCCTAGCAATACAGGATTTAGAGCTAAAAGAGTTTATCAATCAGCTCCAGGCACTCTGACTTCTGCTGATTTAACAGATTCTCCTTTAGGAGCTTATGCAGTAGAAGAGATGTTAGGATTCTTATTTATGGCTCTCGACAGAACACTTTATTATAATGCTTCCGAAGACGAGGATGATTTTGCAGGAGGTGGTACGATAGGATTCAATAATAGAATTCTGGGTATTAAGAAAACAGCCAACAAGACACTTCTAGTTCTGATGGAAGATAATCATGCGCAGGAAGTTACGTTTAGCTTTGACGATGCGACTTATACCTATACTCCTGTTAAGAACGATGTAATGCTGGGTACAGGCGGAGTAGCTCACAAAGCATGTCAGCAGGTTTATGATGATACGTTTTTCTTGTCGAGAGAAGGTGTGAAATTTTATGGACAGGATTTGGAACTTAATACTGATAATTTTGTTGTGAATAGTGTGTCATGGAAGATTGATCCAATTATTCAAAGCATGAATTATGAGTATCAAGAAATGGCAGCAGGTGCGTTTTTTAACAAGAATTACTGGTTGTCTGTACCTATCGGAGATGCGTTTACTGACAATAACCAGACGTTTGTTTACAGTACAAAATATAATTCATGGGTTTATAAGAATCTTCCTATTGCTGATTTTGCTATTCATCGTGAAGATACAGATGAAGAACTGTATTGGGGTAGTTCGACAGAAGACAAGGTTTATAGGTTTGTAACAGATGATTATTCGTTTGCAAATCAAGAGTATGAACGCAGGTATAGTACTAAAACATTTAACTTCGGAACTGAGCTTCTGAAGAAGAAAACTCCTTACATTGAAATAGCAGGTGCTATGCCGGAAGGAGCGATATTTTATTTAACAGCTCATGCGGATGGTGAAAGCCAGACATTTGAAATAGATGATACTGCGTTAGTTACATCTGTTAGTGGTGGATATATTGGAGATGATGATATTGGCGCAGAGTACATTGGTGCAGATGGTACTGGTGACGATTATCAGTATTACAGATTTGCGCAAAGGATTCAGTTACCAGCTAATGTAAATGAGGGACATGAGTTCTGGTATGAATTTTGGTATGAAGGTGAAGGCAGACCTGTTAGGATAGATTATTTCAATATTAAGTATGATTACAAGTCAGAACAGGAGATACCTGATAATTTAATCAATAATTCTATAATCACATAAATATGGCTATTGCAACTCTCGTCAGTCAGGAAACTAACCTAGCAGGTACACTTGTTACCTCACTATCTTCAAGTGATGGTGATGGTTCTACCTTTACGGTTAGATTCTTTGACACAAAAACCAAAGCGGCAAGAACACCGCAATCTACTACCTTGGATTTTATTATCAACAAGGATAACTCTCGTGCTGAACGTATCATGGCAAGTTCACATTCGACTGCTAGTGGAATAACTACAATCACGATTGCTACTAATGGGCGAACTATACCGTTATTCGGTATTGGTGCAGGAACTACTACCGGTAACAATCATCGTCCTGGTGATTCTATCGGCTGCGTATCTAACCATGAGGGAGTTGAACAGATTAACAATATTATGGATGGTACAAATGGTACATCAGGTACTGCTTTTAGAGTTGGTGATGAAACAGATGTCGATATATTCTTTTACGCTCAAAATGCTGATGCTAATAAACCTTATTTCGCTTATGATAGTGGTACCTCTGGCTGGATTTATTCTGACGATGGTTCTTCTAGTACGCCTTTCGGTACTGGTGCTGGTGTTAGTGGTGGTAATGGTATTACAGTTACTGCTGGAGTAATTGCGTGTGATTTGACTGACACAAATGTATTTAATGCTACTCCTGCGGCAAGTGTTGTACCTGTGGCAGATGGTAGTAATAAGCTTGATAATGATTGGTTAAATGATGGACCGCCTGTGCCTATTGGATCATTATTATTATGGACTACGGATACAGCTCCTGCTAATTATCTGCTTTGTGATGGTAGTGCTGTTTCAAGATCAACTTACGCAACACTGTTTGCAGTTATTAGTACAACTTATGGGGTTGGAGATGGTTCGACTACATTTAATCTTCCAGATTTAAGAGGACGACTTCCTCTTGGTCAAGATGATATGGGTGGTGCAAGTGCTAATGTTGTTACTCATGCGAATGCTGATACTCTTGGTGGTACAGAAGGTTCTGAGACACATACTCTTGTAACAGCAGAATTACCAGCTCACACCCATACTGTTTCTGTACATGCTGGTGATACATTACATGGAGGAACTGGTGCAGGAATGGAATCTGGTGGTTCTACCGCAACAAGTTCAACTGGTTCTGATACTGCGCATGAGAATATGCCGCCTTATATAACCTTGAATTACATAATTAGATACGCTTAATCATAATTTAAAATAATATGGCTACAGAAGTAACATTTCGAGTTACCGAGGACGGTATCGTATTGGAACAGGATGTCGGAGGTGGTAAACAGCAAGAATCCGATATAAGTGGAATTACTCTTACTGGATTTGAAGCTGGTCAGACAGGTACTGCAACCTTAACAGAGACGGGGGTTTTATTTACCAGCTCTGAAGTAGATCCTGAAGGGCAGCGAGCGGAATCCTTGCAGCAAAGTCAGGATTTAATGAGTAGATTTACAGGTTTTCAGGAAGCGGCAGCGGCAGCAGCAGAATCTATTGCAGCAGCAGCAGCTGGGCCTGAGCCTGAACCAGAGACGCATACATATACGCCAACTGAGACTGGTCAGCAGATCACACCTCATACGGGAGAAGTAACTGTAGAAGAAGTTCCCGAAGTTACTACCGAAGAAGTTCCTGAAGTAACTACGACTACAGTTACTACCGATACAACAGAGATATCGGCACAATTAACTGAGTTATATAGCACAATAACCGGACTCTCTAGCCAATTAACTTCTTTGAATGAACAGTTCCTAGAACAGCGACAAGAGTTTCTGTCAACACTAGGAGAATTTGAGACAGATTTTACGAATCAACTTACAGGCTTGGAGCAAGAATTAGGAGTACAGATTGATACTTCTAACGAGGAGCTACAAGCTGCAATACAAAAAGCTTATCAGGATGGTGCTTCTGAGGATGAGATTAAGGCTATTTTACAGGGGTTTGTGGAAACAGAGGTAGCTGATACAGAAGCTTTGACAGAACTAGGATTTTCCAGTGATGATGTTGATTTGATGATGGCCGGTGAGAAACAGCCTCATCTGAACGCAATTAGGGCTGTTTATGGAGACGAAGGGGTAGCCAAGTATCAGGAAGCCCTGAGCAAGTGGAGGAATCAGGGAGGTAGCGTAAATGACCAGGTAGTTGATGATGTCCTCGAAACTACCGAAGAAGATACTTATACTTATACTGCTTCTGGTACGAGTACTCTTTTAGAAGAGCTTGTAGGGTATGCTTCAATGGATTTCAGTAGTTTAAATTCTATGTTGGAAGGTTTGATAGGTGAGGACCAGGACTTATCGACTACGAGTTCTGGTGAGATGATGCAGTTGATCTTAGCCCAGACAGCTATTGACCAAAGTAATGATTATTTCACGGCATTACAGAATGTTTATAGCTCGATTGCTGCAAGGACAGAAGAAACATTACAGGGTGTTTTATCAACTAACCAGACAGCAATAGAAGAGATGGATTTAATTACTGATATAGATTGGACTGAGGAGGGAGCAAAGGTAACAGCTACCACAATGGAATCCCTGCTTGTCAAGGTGGCAAAACAACAAGCGGATTTGGGTGTTTCTTCTTATGAAGCACAGCAGGTAGCACTGGAAGCAGAATATAATTATACAAAGGGACAAATGGAACAACAGAACGCACGTCTTGAAGGATATATGAAAGCTAAATTAAATTGGATGGGGGCTGCTGATAGTTCGGCAGGATTAAGCTTGATGGCAACTGTAATTGATAATGCACAGGCTCAATTAACCTTATATGATACGAATTACTGGGCTGCTGATTTGCAATTAGAGAATGCGAAAACACAGTTAATGTATACTTACTTAAATACTGTAGAAGAACAAGGGATAAGTTTAGCAGCAAAAGAAAGTGCAGCGTATGAAGCATATAATACTAAAATGGATGAGATTGCGTTAAGTGAGATAATGTCTTTACAAGAAGTACAAACTACACAATTAACAGCCTTAACTACCTTAACGAATAACCTATACCAGATTGAACAGGATCAAAAACAGTGGGAATTTGACGTATCCAATGAAATGTGGAATAGAGCATATCAAGAAACTTCTCTTGCTCTTGATATAGCACAGACTGAAAAGAATGATGCTGCTAATAATTTAAGTACGTTGATAAATACTTATGCAGGAAAAGATTGGGATAGTTTGCCTGATAGTGTCAAGGACTCAATGATGGATTATACTTCAGCGCTAGGATTGCCGGAAGAGTTTTTGGCACAGTCCTTGGTAGTAGAATATGAGCCTATGACTTATACTTATAATGCACAGCTATCTGAACAGCTTGGTTATCTTGTTGCGACTGATAAATATGGGAATATACAGCCGATTGAGGGTATGACTTCGAGTGCTACTGGAGACATGGTAGAGATAGCTTATAGCGGTGATTATGCAGGTAATTGTGTGTTTTATGTGAGGGAACAGTATTCGAATATGCCTTATGGGTTGGATAGTATTGCAAACAGGGAATCATGGGTAGATTTATACGGATTTACGATAGAAGAAGATATGCCACAAGTAGGAGACGTTGTTCAAACTTCAGAAGGTACTTGGGGACATACAGCCATAATTGTAGGATTTACTTCAGGTGGCGAGATGATACTTGAAGAAGCCAATTATCGTTCAAATACAGTAACTACAGGAAGGACTTTGGCATTAGATGATTCTAGTGTGATAGGATTCTGGCATCCTGTTGAGGCAAGTTACATCATGCCAACTTTCGATTATCAAGTTGAAGGATTGAGTCCTTCAGGCGTAGAGACTTATTCGACAACTATTCCTTACAAATCTGATGATTCCAGTAGTGATAATTTAGGTATGGCTACGACTCTTTTAGATTCTGCTTATCAAGATAAAGGATCTTTTACTCAGTCAGATGTAGACGCGGCGAGAGAATATTTGGATACTTCAGAAGAACTAGAAGCATTTAATGAGTTAGTTTCAAGTGTTTCAGAATATCAGTTACTGGAATCAGAGGCGATTGCTTCCGATGTAGGTCCAAAATTAGAAAGCGGAGAATATACGCCAGAGGAAGTTATTGTACGTCTTGAGCAGGATTATGGGCTTTCTGCTACGGAAGCCGAGGATTTTCTTGAAGGACTAGGCTATAAATATGATGAAGATAAACAAAAGTGGAAATTAAAATAATTTAACTTTTTAATAATTATGAGTCTATTTCCAACTACTACATTAGAGGAGGATAAAAGGAAGGGTGTTATTTTTGGCAAGACTACATTTGGAGAAGATACAGATGCGATTACAATATCAGCTCAATTTGGAACAAAAATAGGGCAGAAGGTTGTGAGTTTTGTTCAGGATATAGTTGTCGAACCTGCAATTAGACTAGGTACAATGTTGACTTATGGTGGTGCTTATTATGCTATCACAGGAGAAGAAAAGACTTTGACACTACCTAGTGGTGAAAATATTGGTAGAATAACTCCTCCGACTACATTTAGACAGGCAGCAGAAGATATAGCTGATGTTTTGACTGTTGCTGCTGTTGGAGAACTTGGATTGGTTGGACTTAAAGCTGCTGTAGGGTATTCTGGCACAAAGGCATTAACAACAGGTGTAAAAGCTAGTTTCTCTGATTATCTTGGAAGTCAAGGACAAACTTTTTTGCCTAAGCTTATATCAGGGACAACTGCTAAAGGTTTAGCTAAAACAAGTTTATATTGGGGTGCGGAAGGTGGTTTAAGTGCTTACGGAGAAGGGGCTAGCATAGGCGAGTCTGCTGTTAATGCTATTTTAACTGGTGTATTAGCAGCAGGTATTCATTTTACAACATCTGCTGCAATAAAAGGTTTAGATAAAATTAAGTTTGATGAGAAGTGGATTTTCTCGAGTGAAATTTTGTCTTCAGTTAGAGGCTATAGAACTGGTAATGTTAGTGCTATAACTTCTGATGGTAACCAGGCTATAGCGAATGTATTTAAACACAAGGAAGCATTCTTAAAACTAGCTGAACAAACAAAAGCTGAAGGTGGATTCGTAGAAGGAATAACTATAAAAACAAAACGAGCATGGGTTGAGTGGTTTAAGAATATTCTTAATTGGTTACCGAAAGAAGCTCAATCGGGTACAGTTTCCAAGTTTTTAGTGGAGGCAGAGACTGTAACCAGTAAAACTGTGCCAGCTGTGTTTGAACAAGCATTGGAGGCTGTGGGGGCAAGGACTTCGCCCATACTCTCTAGTTTTTTTGGGGAGAATAGGTTGATGGCTTTGTATCCAGAAATACCGGAAGGGATAAAAGACCCTGCAAAATTTGCTCAATTACAGCAAGGTATTTATGGGGACGAGGATGGTTTTATAGAAATACCTGATGAAGATTTGGAATTGATTGAAGCAGAAGTGGCTGGAGAGGCTTATACGGAGAATCATGGACAATTTTTAGATGATTATAGCAGGAATTTAGGTAGATACAAGAAGGTAATACCAGGGCTGATGGATATGGATTTATCTTCGGCTATCAAGTTTGCTGAACAAAAAATGCGTACACATCCTAGTAAAACCTTATCTGCTTTCCTTGAGAAATTTAGTGATTTAGATCAGAAGATTATGGAGGAATGGGGTGAGCAAACTATTCCTGATACTAATGATATTTTTACCACATTGAAAGATACGTGGGCTAATAGAAAAAAACCTGCAAGTACCGAACCACTTGAGACAAAATACAAACAATGGGTAGATAACAAGGTAAATGCACGCATAGATGAGATGTCAGGCAAGGTTACTGTTAGGGATATTATGAAAGATGTCAGAATTGGTGAGATGAAGAAAGTCAGAGAGAAAACGCTTTTGAGAGCTAAAATGGAGGGGAAAGCAGTAGGGGCAAGGCGAGGATATTTTGCAGGTAAAAAGAGTGGTATTAAGGCTGAGAAAGCGAGGAAAAGACAAGTAGAAATCAATACTAGAGCTAGAAAAGAAATGAGTAAAAGAGTCAACAAATTGAAAGCCGATATTAAGGGAATTAAAACCAAAGGGATGTTGGCTCGTTACAGAGACCCTATTGAGAAAATTAAGGATTCTTTGGATTTAACTGCTATGACAGAGAAGAAGTATTTGGATTTGGCGGCAATGAAAGATTATTTTGATGAACATCCGGAAGCGTTCTTGTCCGAGAGAGCAAAGAAGGATTTAGATAGGTTGGATAAAAGGAATATACAAGACCTTACCCTGGATGATTTACAGGATTTAAGAGATACCATGAAGCATTTGGAGACCTTGGATAAGAATAGTAAGAGAATGATTTTTTCTTTGCAGGGACAATCAATAGATAAAGTAGAAGCCAAGGCTATTGTGAATCTTGAAAAGAGTGGGAAGATGAAAAAGGTTGAAGAAGGTTTAACTACGCGAAAAAAGGATGGGCGAAAATTGAAGCAGGTATTCCGTAATTATAGGCTGAACATAGATTATTTAACTGAAAAGATTGATGGTGAGGATGGAGGGATACAAATGGATGTATTTTATAATGGACTTGATAAGGGTGAGGATATTCGCATAAATACAAAAGATGAGTTTATGGACAAGCTGAAAAAACTTATGAAGGATAACGGTGTTAAGAATAGTTGGAGTGAACATGCTTTTTTATGGCGTAAGTCAGCTAAACTGAAAAGGAAAATAGCTGGCGAATCTGATGTGGAATGGATAGAAACAAATCTTCCTGATTTCGGAAAACTAGAATTAACAAGAGGTGAAAGGATCAATCTTTACAGAGGGATGCTTGATTCTGATGGGTTAAATCATATTATAAATGGTGGTATTGCGAAAAAAACTCTAAAGACGAGATTGCTTGGGAGGAAAGCGGCGAAGAAATTGAGTAAGTTAGACATAGAAGTGTTTGAAAAAAGTTTAACAGAGAAGGAGAAGATTATAGCTAATAGAATGCAGAATATTTATAATCCTCTTGGGGTTTTAGCAAATGGAGTTCTTGAAAGGACAGAAGGTAGAAGCTTAGAGTTGAAACCTTTTTATGATCCACAACATACGATTCGTGATGTTTCAAAAACGAAAGCACATAGGCAAACAACAAATGCAAAAGATTGGCTATCTGAATCTAATTTTACAAAAGCTCGCACTAAGCGAGCTGCTCCTGTTTATATCGAAGATGCTTTTGCTAAATTACACAGCCATATACAGGCTACGGCTAAGTTTGTTGGGTATGTTGAGCCATTACGAGATATGAAACTTCTTTTAAGTAGAAGTAATTATAAACAAAAAGTAGTCGATACATGGGGTACAGAAATGCTTCAGGAAATAGAGCATTATGTCAGTGATATGGAAGTTATAAATCGCGAAAAAAGTTCCGTAAGTAACGCTATTGATTTCTTAAAGAATAGAATCGCTACATCGTATTTAATATCACCAACAGTAGCACTAAAACAGATACTCTCAAGAATATTGGCTACTACGGAAATGCCAATGGAATGGTATAAGCTAGGTGTAAAAAAGTTTAAACCTAATTCTGTTGAAGTTGTAGAGTATTGGTCAGAAATGTCGCCTCAGATACGAGAGCGATTAAGTTCTGGATTTGACAGGGAAGTAAGTGAAGCTAATAGCGATTTGGCTGTTGCAAGAGATTTGTTTGGTGTTGAGAGTTTGCCAGTTAAAGGTATGAAAATAATTAAATGGGGTGATTCCAGAGCTGTATTCCCGGTATTGACAGGTTATAAAGAAGCGTATGATAAGGGGCTTACATCATTTAAGAGTGAACAAGAAATGATAAAAGCTGCTGAACGTACAATACACAGATCACAACCTGCTTATGCACAAAAAGATTTACCGCGTTCTCTCCGTGATCCGAATCCTGTTTTGAGAATGTTTACAATGTTCACTACATTTCAGAATAAGGTGTATCATATCGAGAATAGATTGGTTGATAGATTTAAGGCTGGAAAGTTCAAGGGGAAGAAAAAAGAATTGGGGCGACAAATAAGTATTGTGTTGTGGTCAGCAGTAATAGGTGCGGCTGTACTTGATTCACTTGGTAGTTTTGTTAAGAATATTGGCAACAAGGATTACAACCCAATATCATTGGCTAAACGGATTGTGGTAAATTTTGCAAAATATCCGGTTGTTACTAGACAACTTGGATTTGCAATTGGTCCTATAGTAGATAAATTGGCTGGGAATTGGTGGGCTGAAGAAGGAGTTGAGACTCCTGTTGATGATATTTTAGCTCTTATACAGGAAACTACTGTAGACTGGATTGAAACCGCAACGGATGGTGATATTGATAAATTGTTTGATGCGATTGATGGTACATTGGAAACAGTTGTTACTTATGAAGGATTGCCTTATCGACAGATGAAAGGTTATGGAGGTGCGGTATTGAGGGTGCTGGCTAAAATTGCAGAAGTGGGTATAGATGCGGCTGTCGGTCAAGAAGCTCCTGTATCGAGTCTTATACAGCCCAAAGAGGAAACTGATGTAAAAAGGTATCCGTCTATGTTCAAGTGATGACTGAAGAAACCTAACCCTAGAACTTATGCCAACCAATCCGCCTGGATATATGGGGAAATATTACAGGAAAAACAAGAGTAAGTTCAACAATCCTAAGGAGAAGGCGAAACGTGCTGAACGTAACAGGGCTAGACGTATGATGGAGAAGAAGGGGGCAGTGCGTAAGGGAGATGGACGGGACGTGGATCACAAACAGAAACTCAGTAATGGTGGTAAGACTACATATTCAAATCTACGAGTACGAAGTAGGAAATCTAACAGAGCTGATAATACTAAAAGCAGACGTAAATAACCTAAAATATATGCCTAAACCTACAAATGCAGTACTAGCTCAGAAAATAGATGACATGAAGGAATTTATGGCGCTCCAGTTTAAGATCAACGCTAGAGAGCACAGTGCTACTAATACTCATTTAAAGGAGTTGAATGGTAAAGTATACAAGAATACTGAGGCCAGGCATAAGTTGAAACTTTACTGGATTAGTGGTGTAATAGTAGCGGGTGGATTCGGAGGATTAGCGAGTGGTGAGTTAAAGAGTTTAATATTTAGTCTTCTAGGATTTTAACCAATTACTTTGGATTTTTTAGAAACAAATCGTCCAGTAACAGAATCACGGTCTGTGTGTGCATACCAAATATGTTCACCTGCATTTTTAAAAAGTTCTAAATTTTCAGGTCGATTATCTGTTATATCACCATTAATATGATGTACAATTTCTTTCTTATCGAGAAATCTTCCAATCATTCTTTCCATAACAAGTCTATGTTCAGCTATATAGGGTTGCTTCTTGCCTTTATATTGAGGATGTTCTGGTGCGCGTATATACCAATAACCATCACGCTTTATGCGACCTTTATACCCAGGATGAGGCAAGCTGTGAAAAGAACATCTTCGACTACAAAAAAAACATTTATTAGTATTGTACCTAGCTTGATCTACTTCAAAAGGTTTTTTGCAATGCCAGCATTCCATAAGGTAGCCCTTCCTTCTCTTATATTGAATTATTTTTAATAATTTTATTTTTTTCATATTAACATTATATACTTTCTAACTTCAAAATGCAATGACGGTTAATATCAAACAATCAGATCCGCGATGGGGTTCTACTCTTATCGGGGAATCAGACTGCACAATCAGTAGGTGGGGGTGCACTATTTGTTCTTTGTGTATGGCACTCGGGGATTTACATGATAGATTTGTTAATCCTAATGATGCGGCATACTACTGGAAATTCACTAGGAATGGAGAGATCATTTGGACTCAAACAGAGTTTAATGGTATGGAGTTCGTATATCGGCACTATTCCGACGACAGGATAACGCTGAAATCAGCTGTTAAGCATGCTGGGAAGACTGTTGTGGCTCAAGTTAATGGCAACCACTGGGTCTACATTAAAGACGTCTCTAAGGAAGGAAATTACGTGATCGTAGATCCTATTGATGGGGTTGAGTATAAGCAGCTGCCTAAGAAATATAACATTACAGGGTTTGCTACTTTTGAGAGGACGATGATGGAAGACCCTGTACCTAGTGAATGGGCTGAGGAATCCTGGAAGAAAGCCAAGAAGAAAAAAATAGTTACCACTACGCAACCTCAATCCGAGGTAACTGCTGAGTGGGTTATTGAAATACTTGACAGATTGAAATTATTATAACTTAACCAATAAATAATCATGGCTAAGAAAAAATCATTCTTGAACAGAGCCTGGACTCAACTCTGGAATGTGATCGCTCATAAACACGTTCGGGCAGTCTTATGGGGGGCTGGAGCGATGGCAGTAGCGTTTGGTATGGACTATGCGTCCGCGGAATTGATTGCATGGGATCCTAACAACGAAGTTACAATTCTAGCTGGTCTAGTATTCGCCAGAATTACCAAGGCTTTGAATAATCAGTACGGCTTGAAGAAATAGGCTTGTCCGAACGTATAAATCCTGTGCCTATAAACTTGTAATATCCAAATGACGAATGTTTATTATTTCCACTCTCTTCCATAGGATAATCTATGTTTATGTAATCTTCCTCCGTAGAGTAATTCATTCTTCTGGTTAATGGATATGTTCTGCCCACAGATTAAACCATAAAGTTTAAAATCTGCAAGCGTAGGCATAATTGTGTCTTCTGGCGTATGTTTTGCACTGTTACTTCTGACCCCCCCAGGTCCAACTTTACAGGGTTTACTCTAAACACCGTATAATCCAGAACTTGAGCGCATTTATTTCAATTAGGTTGAGCCCGCTACGGCTACCTCCGGATCATCGAGAATCACAGAATGAGTAAGTTTTCACAGTGTCCACCTCATGGTTGGGACGGCAGTCTCTAAAGAGTTAAGACTGGGATTGCTTATATATGCCTAGTGAATGTAGACCAGCCCAGGAGTAAGCAATAGACGCCCTGGGTTGGTTTATGTTTGTTTCGGCGTAATCCTTTCGGAGCCTGTAACAAAAAACCCTCTATACAAGGTGAGAGTGCATGTAAGGTTCTGGATTTCTCTCCAGGTCTCTACACCCTGTATAGAAGGCTTAAGGCATCCTTACATGCAATTACCTTATATCACACTGTTTATTTTCAGTCAAGAACTTTTTGTATAGTTCGTCCCATAGTTCATCTGGAAGATGAAATGGATCAGCTAAACGCTAGTCCTGATTGCTCCCAGCATGACCATTAACCAATAGCCATTCCAGAAAGTTAAACATCATCTGGCCTTTACGCCAGTTCTTTGGTCTTTTCATAGTTTTTTAAGAAGTTAGTGTGGATCTCCTCAAGATCCTCTGGATATAAATAAGGTTTTCTGAGGAAATGAGCGCGATCATGCTCCTCCCTAGTAAGAGCAATTAGATTTTCTATGCCATCTTTACCTTTACCTCTCCCCCTTATGTGATGAATATCAGAAGCTAACTGTCCGCTAATTTCGGACGGCATGAAACTCTGTTCACCATAGCTGAAGTAGTCACAGTAAGTCTGAATATATTTCACCATAGCATTTCTATGTCGTTAATTACTTCGTTCAGTGAGGTTGCTACTATCGCTACACCGTTATTCTCAGCTATAGACTGAAGAAATTCTGCTTGTCTCTCTGTTGGTTCTTTGCCTGGAGCTTTGACTTCAATCGCCAAGAATCTACCGTCAGGTAGTATACCGATAATATCAGACGAACCTACTTTACCATACTTTATAAAACGTGATTCGCCGTTCCTGTCCTGGTATCTGGCGACACCGGTATTATTTCTCCAGCAGAATATTTGATTTAGCAGGAGATAATCGATGATCGTTTTTTGTATTTCGTTTTCTTTCATATTTAATTATGAGCAGCTCCGCCTCTGCGCCTAGCATGTTTCCTACAGTTAATAACCACTCCGTATTTAGTTGCGCCCTTGAGTTTGCCTTTTTCATTCATAACCCAATCAGCATTTTTAACTTGATCCGCATGAGCTAGACAGTATTCGGCATAACTTTTAGGTTTATGTTTTGGTTTCCATTTTTTGAAGGACATGTATAGTTTTGGCTATTTTTGGTTAGTTTTAGGCGGATTGATTATTTTCTGTTTACCGTCCCATTTCTTCTTGGGCCACATACCGTGCCATTTACCAGTTTCACACTCAGTACAGAAAACTTCTTTTTCACCGAGATGTCCCCAGTAACCCATGCTCAAAGCTGTGTTGTCTACAGTTCCACACCTGCTACATCTGTAAAGAGGAGACATGATTATTTTTTAAGTGCTTCTTGTATCCGGTGATTTATAGAACATCTGTCAGCAACGTCAGCCAGTGTACAGTTTACACGAGCTGCTATATCACACTGTTCGGCAGAAACACAACCAGCTTCCTGTGCTTCTTTTTGTGAATACCGTTTTCTTTCTGGTTGTATCATTGGTGGATATTTAAACCAATAAATCCCGAATTGGTCTTCGGCTTCTTGCCAATCGTCAGTGTTCTCTATTATGAGTGACCTATCGCGAGTATAGCCGAAAACTATTAACTCACTCATTGCGTTTTTATCTTAACACAAAAAGAGCTTTAAAGCAAGTTAGTCACTTTAAGTTTTGTTAGTGGGCAGGAGTTCTTCCATGTCTAAAATATAATCTAGTGTCGCATGGAGTTCTTTGTAGGTGTTGAGCTTTCCGATACTCTTGTCGTCTACTTTTAATTGCCAGTGTGCGCTATCTAAGTCATTAGGATCATATTCAGAACAATCCTCAAATAATTCAAGTGTTATCTTCATACTTCGTTAGGGGTTAGGATGGTTAGATTTTTTTATTTCTTCAAAGACTATTTGGCTTGGTAAAACTTTATGACAAATATACACGCTAGAAAATGGAGGGTTCAAGCTCGGTTTTTGCTCGTTATAATCCTTGAAGTAAGCTACCCTTCTATTGAAATACATAACCTCAAACTGATTCCGTTTAAACATTTCAAACCTTCGTTGGCTCTCGAATAATCCTGCAACACCTACTAGCATAGCGAAAGGCTTGCATATAATAAACAACCTCTCTAATACCTCTGTTTTTATAGAATAAGGAGGGTTGCTGATTATGTAATCATAATCCTGGTCTGGCTGATAAAAGAAAAAGTCCTGTTTGTTATCGAGATGTGTGTTTATAACCTTATTGCCATTAGCTTTTAGCATTTTCACAAACAAACTGTCATCAGTATCAAAAGGACACCATATTGTTTTGCCTTTTGGTATGTATTTTAACAATGGCTCTATTGCGTAAGCAGGAGTATAAAATTCATCGTTTTTGCTGTTTGCTACTTTGTCCATCTTCATACTTCGTTAGGGGTTAGGTTAGTTGGCAAGAGTTCTGGTAATTCACATGCCTCGTGGTTATTCCCTTCCCACCTTTTCCCGCACCAACCACAAAACCTGCTAGGATGTAATTCCCTTTCCACTTCTTCAAAAAACTCTAGGAAGATATAATCTTCAACTTGTTTCAAATTTTTATAGGAGTGATGGCGACCACCATCCCACATATCCATAACGTAACTATGAGCGACTTTATGTCCAACGTCTATCGATAACGGGTCATAACTTTTACAATGCCCACTAAAAATTTCTAGTTCTTGTGATAGAAAAGTCCTTTCAAGTCTTTGTGTCAACCATTCAAGGACACAGGCCTTTTGTCCTTCTGTTAGAGGCAACTCGTCAATATTATCCCACTCACACCGCCCAGAAAGTCCAAAGCACCTCCAGTTATCTTTTCGTATTTTTAAAACTTCTTCTTCTGATACTTTCTTCATCTTTTGATTAGGTTAAATTAAATTGAGCTTCATTTTTTCTATGCTCGATATACTCCGTAAAGCGTCAAGTGTGGAGCTTGCAATCTTCCAATCAATTTTAGCGTTCAAGTACGTTCTGCGAGCTTCCGCAAGTAATTCCGACTCCTCCTTCCACTCTTTGCTTATGATCGCTTTACGGTGCAATTCCACATTAGATTGTTTGGTTCCTGGCACTATGTAGGAGTCCTTGATCGCTTCGAAACTTAATTCAGCTAAATCCTTGCGGCGCAGATACTCGGCTTCAGCTTTAGCGAACGCTTTGCCCGCAGTTTCTATTTGAGCAATCGTCGCTAATAATTCAGATTCAAGTTCGGCTGTATCCATTATTCGAATAATTGATTAAGCGTATATTCGTTTTCTGCCAAGTGGTTGACAGCTCGCAAGATTATTTCTTTGCTCTCCTTACGAGGCCACATGACTTTACCTGTTGCAATTCTTTGAACACTAACTAAGCTCAATCCTTTTCTTCGCTTATCTCGATTGATTTCTTGATGCAGTTTATACATGCTAATTTTTTCAGCGTCTAAGACTTTTTTGAGTTTGGTCATAAAACATTAGGTTAAAATGGCAAGTTGTCGACTTTCACGTCCTCATCTACCGGAGGAAAACATTTTGTGCTGCCATTTGGTATCTTAGCTTCGTTCTTTTTAAGACCGTCGTAATATGCAGCTAGTCCTTTATCTAGTTCGTGAGCTATCTTAACAGCATCTTTTAACGGATATTCTTTACCCATTTCAAAGTGCATAGATTTGAAATGGATAGAACCACTTTTTTCGTCTGTCAAGTGAGTGACTCTGAATGTGTGAGGTCGCTTAGTTCGATCTATTTTACTTTTGAGCGTGAACCAGTTGGTATCAGGATGACTCTGGCTAAAGTGTGCGCCGGTAATTTTCCATCTGTAGAGTCTGTCGTTGTACCAAACATAAGCAGCATGAGTGAATTTCAAATTGTACTGTTCTTTTAAATCTCTGTATTCGCCGACAGCTACCTTGTTGTCGTTCTCGTCGAATACGGTTATCAGATCGAATAGATCAGCTTCGCGACACCAGTAAGAATCCTGATCTTTACAAACGATTTGTTTGCGGACTTTTACTAGGAAAAACTCAGCAGCTTCTATGTCGATTTCTTCGCGGATTTCATCACCTGCTTCATCGAAATGAACAGCGAATAACTTACCGTAATCCGGATTCTTGTTACCATCCTCATCCAGTGGTTGATTGACCAGTTGGATGTAGTTAGTACGTTTACCTTGTCCGCCTTGGTTAAGCGATTGCCATTCGGCTAGGAGTTCATCCTCCTTTTTTACCATTTTTTTAGTCATGTTGTTTTTGGTTAAGATATTCCTTTATAGCTGGACATTTTTGCATTATCATATTGTATAATGCCTCTCTATCATAGAATTGATTTACATTATAGAAGTATTTTGACCCATCTGGGAATGTATATTCAAAATTTGAACCGCACCTCCAAAATTTAGGTAACCCATAGTCTGCCAATGCCTCTCCAAATTTCTTTCCTGATTTTCTCGCAATAACTTTATACACTGGTCGTCCTCTATTTCCTTGAGAAGGTAGTTCTCTATTATTTATTATGAACTCATATAAGCGAGTTTTTATTTGCTCAGGACATGTACCATATCTATTCTCTTCCTGTCGTGTTTTCTTCCTTCCCTCGGTATTAGGAGGCTTTCTGCCAGCATACTTCTTTGTGAATCTTTCTATGCCTTCTTTGTTCTTGAGGCAGGCTTGGGTAAGTCGAAACGAAGTTTCGTCACTTACTAGCCCTGTACTTTTACACAAACCGTATTTCTCTTTATATTCATCTACTGTAAGCCCGCAACATTTTTTAAGATGTGTATGGCTTATCTTCTGCATCCACTTCCCACAAGCTGCACACTGAACCAACTCCCTTAATTCGTCTTGTAACAACACTCCCTGGAAACCATGCCCGTCCTCATTTTTCATTAAGGGTTTTTTGTTTATTCCTATGTAGGCCCTACCAGTTGGACTATCGTCATAACTTATGATCTTATCTTGGTATTCATCCATTCTTCTTTTGAAGCCACCACGCCG
>CAZUSV010000045.1:4508-32422 GCA_964622645.1 uncultured Anaerolineales bacterium | reverse complement strand
TCAATGAATGCCACAGTTCCTATCTTTTTGTCAATCTTTGTCTAAAGTCCAATTAGAGATATCACCGAAAAATCTCGCTCGGAAAAGGAGTTGCAAGAGTTTGCACGCCAGCAAAAACTGCTTAACGATATCACCCAGGCTGCCATTCAACCAGCCGAACTTGATGATACACTGCAAATCCTCGCTGACCGTCTGGGGGAGTTATTCCATGCTGACGGATGCTTTATAACCCTATGGGACCCGATTCAAGAGGCAACCATTCCCGCTGCAGCATATGGGGCGCTATCTGTGGATTACAAGAAAGCAATTCCCGATCCTGACGAGCCTACAGTAACCCGGGCAGTTCTCCAAGAGAAACAACCAATAATTATTGAAGATGTCTACAATACTCCACATATCGATCCAAAACGAGCTGACCAATTCCCAACAAAATCAATCTTAGGACTGCCCTTAATAGCCAACGACCAAAAATTGGGTGCTGCCCTGATCGCTTTCAACACTACTCACAATTTCACTAACGCAGAGGTTGACTTGGCGGAGCAAGCCAGTCAACAAATTAGCCTGGCAGTGCTCAAGGCGCGCTTATTAGACACCGCTCACCAGCGTGCCACAGAGGCCGAAACCCTGCGTCAGGCGGGTGTTGCCGTAGCAGCCACCCTGAAACTCGACGAAGCCATCGATGTGATTCTCGATCAAATTCATAGAGTCGTCCCATACGATAGTGCTTCAGTTCAACTCTTGCGTGAAAACGAAGTCGAAATCGTCGGGCAAAACGGTTTTGATGATGATCTCTTGGGATTACGTTTCCCCCTTTCAGATGACAATCCTAATAGAATTGTTCTAGAGATGCGAAAACCACACATCATCAAAGACGCACCCAAAGCCTATGAAGCATTTAAACAACCGCCTCACAATAAGATCCGTGGTTGGATGGGTGTCCCCCTTATCGTGCAGGATCGCACGATCGGCATGCTAACGCTCGACAGTCATCAACCGGACCGCTTCACAACAGAACATGCCCGGCTTGCGTCCGCATTCGCTGCTCAGGTCGCCATTGCTCTCGACAATGCCCATCTATTTGAAGAAGCTTATCGCCTATCGATCATCGATCCCTTGACGGGGATTTACAATCGACGTCATTTCATGGCCTTAGCACAACAAGAATATCAACGCGCCTGCCGCTACGAGCGACCGCTCTCCATCATAATGATGGACATTGACCATTTTAAGAGAGTAAACGATACTCATGGTCACTTAATTGGTGATCAAGTTTTACGCTCCATCGCTACGAATATCCAGGACCATCTTCGTGAGTCAGACTTCATTGGCCGCTACGGAGGCGAAGAATTCGTTATCTTGCTACCTGAGACTCCAAGTATGCGCCTACCGGATGACCATGCCAACGAAGAAACCGATAGCAATCTGTCAGCAAAAATCGTCGCGCAACGTGTATGCGATCTTATCAACACAACACGTATTCAAACAGAAAGAGGTGAGGTCAAGATCACTGCCAGCCTGGGCGTTGCAGGGCAAACCAAGGATTTCGCCGAAATCGAAACACTGCTCAACCGGGCTGATACCGCGCTATACATCGCGAAACAGAGGGGACGCAATCAGGTAGCTGTTTGGACAGATTCCATGTAGAGATCAATCGACTGTTTCCACAATATTGAGGCTGGGAAGTTCACGTTCCAACCTCGATTTTCCGGCTCCCTGCCCCTGAAAGGACATATATCAAAATACAGAGATGACAAATAAAACAATAGATACAGAAGTACTTGTAATCGGTGGCGGTGCTACTGGCACTGGGATTCTGCGAGATCTTGCCATGCGTGGCTTTGATGCCATCCTGGTCGAAGCTCGTGATCTCACTCACGGCACAACAGGGCGTTACCATGGCTTGCTCCACAGCGGAGGGCGGTATGTGGTCAAAGACTCTCAGGCAGCAAAGGAATGCATCCAAGAAAACCGCATCCTCAGGAAGATCATGCCCCACTGCATCGAAGATGTGGGGGGATTCTTCGTCCTGACTCCCTGGGATGAACCAGGATATGCTGACTCCTTTTTAGCTGGTTGCCATAATACAGGGGTTCCTGTCGAGGAAGTACCCCTTGCACAAATGCTCAAAGAGGAACCCTTACTCAACCCTGAGATCACCCGCTGTTTCCGCGTCCCCGATGGCGCCGCCGACTCCTTCGCGGCTGCCCACGCAAATGCTGCCTCGGCCAAAGAATATGGTGCAAAGGTATTGAATTACCATGAAGTTACAAAACTAATCACGGCAGACAATAGACAGCAGTCTGCCGTCACTGGCGCGCTTTGCCATGACTTAGTCAATGACCAACAAGTCACCATCCACGCCGACCTGGTGATCAACGCCGCTGGAGCCTGGGTGGGAAAGATTGGCGCCACAGTCGGGGTGGAAATTGAAATCCGGCCCGGGAAAGGTACCATGATCGCCGTCAACCAGCGCATTGTCAACACCGTCATCAATCGCTGCAAAATGCCCTCTGATGGAGATATTCTCGTCCCCGCCCACACAGTGGCTGTGATGGGCACCACCGACGAGCAAGTACCCGATCCAGATTCCTTCGCCATCGAACCCTGGGAAGTCCAGCTCATGCTTGACGAGGGAGAGAAGATCATTCCCGGCTTCAAAGAGATACGTATGCTGCGAGCCTGGGCGGGTGTGCGACCTCTCTATCAAGAAAGACCCCAGGGGTCTAACCAAAACAATCCGTCCCGAAAAGCGGGAACTAGACCCCTGGGGTCTATTAGCCGCGACATCACGCGCTCATTCGTCCTGCTCGACCATGAAGTGCGCGATGGCGTTGATGGTCTGATCACCATCACCAGTGGCAAGTGGACCACTTATCGCAAGATGGCCGAGGCCACCGTTGACTTAGCTTGTGAAAAATTGGGTACACAACGGGAATGCAAGACTCATCTAGAAGTATTGCCGACCGAGGACGGAGGACGAAAGACCGAATTTCCCCGTCACCCGTCTCCCGTCTCTGGTCATCATTTCCTTGGGGAACGCCTCGCCCATATTGAACATAAAGAAACCTACGGCCAACTGATCTGCGAGTGTGAACTGGCCACCCGTACAGACATTGAACGAGCCATCACTGAAGAAAGCGCCAAAACCCTGGACGACATTCGCCGTGATGTGCGCCTGGGCATGGGTCCCTGTCAGGGAGGCTTCTGTACTTTACGCGCTGCGGGAATTCTACATCAGCAAGCACAGTCTAATGGAAAGTGGGAAGTGGAAAGTACGAATGTCTCCCTGCGCGATTTCTTGGAGGAGCGCTGGAAGGGTGTACTGCCGGTGTTATGGGGCAAACAGTTGCACCAGGAACGTATGAATGAACTCATTTATATCAATGTGCTTAATGTCGATCATCTGCCTGGACCGAGGGCTTCACGTTTGGCCGCGCAACCTTATGCCCTCACCCCATCCCCCCACCCTATCGGGCACCCCCCTTCCCCTCTCCCAGGGCCTGTCCTGGGAGAGGGGAAGGGGGGATGGGGGGGTAGGGGTGAGGGCACCGTCGTCATCGGCGCCGGCCTTGCTGGCCTCACCGCAGCCTGGCAGGCTTCACAAAAGGGGTTGCGAACTAAGGTCGTTACGAAAGGTTGGGGTGCCACCTATTGGGCCTCAGGGTGCCTAGATGTGCTTGGCAATCACCCTCTTGGCGCGCAAGAACCACTAACAAATCCCACAGTCGGAATCCAACGTTTGATCACCGATAACCCCAAACACCCATACGCCCAAATCGGAATAGAGAATCTAATCGAAGCTTTAACCGCCTTCCAGGCGCTGTGTCAGGCATCGGGGTATCCCCTGAAGGGCACACTGGAGCAAAACTGGTTGTTGCCCACCGTCGTAGGTGCCATCCGGCCTACCTGTCTGGCCCCAGAAACGATGATCGCTGGCGATTTGAGTTCCGAGGAATCGATGCTGCTGGTAGGTTTCGAAGGCTATCATGATTTCATCCCCAATTACGCTGCCGCCAACCTGGCAGCACAGGGATTCAGGGCAAGTGCTGCGACCATCGCTCCCCCCAGCATTCGATCTCGCCGCCGAGTAGATGCGATGATCCTGGCGCACTTGTTTGATCAAGCAGAGTTCCGCGCCGAAGTCGCCCAGGCCCTCAAACCATATCTTGGCAGTGAATCCCGCATCGGTTTCCCGGCGGTCCTCGGATTGAAGAATCCTATCGAGGTACTGAGGGATCTGGAATCACTCCTGGGGCGCAGAGTATTCGAAATGCCCGGCTTGCCTCCCTCAATTCCAGGGATCAGGTTACATAATCTCTTGGTGAGTGAGATCCAAAAAGCAGGCGGGCGCGTCGAGAACGGGATGGAAGTCGTCGCCTTTAGCGTTGAGAAGGGAGTAGAGAATAATCAAATAAATTCTGTCTGGACAGAGTCTGCCGCACGCCGCACGCCGCACCCTGCACGTCATTTCATTCTGGCCACGGGAGGTTTCCTTGGAGATGGTTTCATTGTTCATCATACTGGCTATGCGCACGAGGCGATCTTCGACCTGCCCATCCAGGAAATCCCGCCCCAGGGGGAGTGGTTCCAACCGAGTTTCTTCCCAAATCAAGGGCATCCCCTCCTCATGACAGGTATTGGTGTGGACGGAGATTTCAGACCTGTTGATCAACATGGCAAGGCCATCTACGAAAATCTCGCTGTCATCGGTTCGTCATTAGGAGATGGCGATTTCATTCGAGAGAGATCCCTGGAAGGGGTTGCCTTGGCCAGCGGCTTTCTAGCCGGGATGCGGGAGGGCGCACGATGACATCTGCCCAATACCTTCACCTGCTTACACCCGAGCTGTCTCTCGATCAGTGCATCAAATGCAATATCTGTGTCACAGCCTGTCCGGTCGCAGCGGTAGCGGATCAGTTCCCCGGCCCAAAATACGCCGGACCGCAAGCTTCACGCTTCCGCCAGACTGCGCAACCCACGCCAGATCATTCGGTGGATTATTGCAGCGGCTGCCGGGTCTGCAATATGGCCTGCCCAAATGGGGTCAAAATCGCCGAGATGAATGCCCGCGCCCGTCATGACATCGTTTCTCAGGGCAAAGTTCCCTGGGTACGGCGCTTGCGCAACAATCTCATCGCCCGCACGGAATTGTTAGGGAATCTCGCTCAACCGATTGCGCCGTTATCGAATATCTTGTTGAGCAATCCCATCATTCGAGGCATCACCGAAGCGACTCTAGGGATCGCCAAAGACGCTTATTTCCCACCCTTTGCAAACCAGCGCTTTACCCGTTGGTGGCGCAAAAAACAATCTACCGCAGAGAGCACAAAGTTCGCCGAGAAAAATCAAAGAATCTCAGCGCTCAACCCGAACTCTGCGGTTAATAAACAAGTTGTCTTCTTTCACGGCTGTGCAACAGAATACTACGAACCCCGCGTAGGAAGAGCGGCCATCCACATCTTAGAAACCAATGGTTTCGAGGTGATCATCCCCCCGCAAAACTGCTGCGGGCTACCCCTTCTATCGAATGGCGAATTCGCAGCCGCCCGGCGCTTTCACGAGAATAACGTGCGCAATCTGATACCCTATGCCCGTGAAGGCATCCCCATAATTGGCACGTCGACAAGCTGCACACTGACCCTCAAAGAGGAAGCTCCTGAACTGCTCGATATGCACGATGAAGATACCCGCCTGGTAGCTGAATACTCGTACGATTTCAACGAATTCTTACTTCATCTACTGGCCACTGGTGAACTAGATACTGAGTCCCTGCGCCCAATCCCACTGAGATTGGCCTACCACCAACCCTGCCAATACCGCGCCCATCGCATCGGCAGCCCCTCCATGGAGATCATGCAACTGATCCCAGAATTAGAAATCATCGAAGGTCACGAGGATTGCTGCGGCATTGCTGGGACCTATGGGTACAAAAAAGAGAAATACCAAATTGGCATGGACGTAGGGCAACCGCTCTTCGATTTCGTGTTGGAAGTCGGCGGTCCGCTGGCGGTCTGCGATAGCGAGACCTGCCGCTGGCAGATCACGCATGGCACCGGCATAGCCAGCATCCACCCGGTGGAACTATTAGCCGCGGCTTATGGGTACGCACCTGAAGGGGCTTTGGCTGAGGCACTCCCTCAGCATTAAGTAAATAACAGGAGTTACCCCTAGCCCCCCCGCCTGTGGCGTTGGGGGGAATCTTTATAAAACTCCCCCCAGAATTGGGGGGTTGGGGGGGCATCCTTCGAAAAATAGCTTCCCAACTGCGTAAGTCCCGTAAATAAATGGTATCATCTCAATAATTCGGAGGAAAGAAGTCGAACTTTTCCTAAAACTCAGGCAAAACTGGCGCAAAATTTCTGAAAAAGTTCGACTTCTCGCAGGTTTTGAGAAGATGCAAAGATTGGATATTGGTCAACAGTAACTTGAACAAAAAGAACGAACAGATAAAATCACGAATATGGAGGGGGATTTCCAGAGAACATTCGTGTCATTGGTGTCATTCGTAGAAATTCGTGATAAAAGATGTGTTTGAACTACTCTTGATTATTTCAAAGATACGAAGAATGTAAGAAAAAATACGCTTTCGCAATCTAAGAATTTGGCAATCATAAAAGAGGCCAGAATGAAAAAACTATTTCAACTTCAACTCACCCAGCATCCTGAAATCGAGGCGGGGTTATCGGACTTAACAGCAAACAACATCGTGGCTCGCATTTGGGAACACGACCACACGGTATGGAAACCTGATCCAGCAGAAATCACCAACCGATTGGGTTGGCTGCAGATTGTCAAAGCCATGCAGGATGAAGTCCCGCGTATGAAGAGGCTGACGCAAGCACTCATGGAAGAAGGTTACACGGATGTCCTGTTGTTAGGGATGGGCGGCTCTAGCCTAGCCCCAGAGGTTTTCAGTCATACGTTTGTAGGACAGGTTGACAACCTGTCCTACGGTCTGCAATTAAATATATTGGACAGCACCGATCCTGGCGCAGTCCTGGCAGCCGAAGCCCAACTTGATCTCTCGAAAACTCTCTTCATCGTGGCGACCAAATCGGGTGGGACGGTGGAAACGCTCTCTTTTTTCAAATATTTCTATAACCAGGTCGTTGAAGATTTGGGTGAAGACAAGGCGGGTGAGCATTTCATTGCAATCACCGATCCGGGCAGCAAGCTGGTCGATATTGCTGATCGTTATGGATTCAGAGAAACCTTCTTGAACGATCCCAATATCGGCGGGCGCTACTCGGCGTTGTCTTTCTTTGGGTTGGTCCCTGCCGCCCTGATCGGGATCGATGTTCCCAAACTTCTGCACCGAGCCCAAGCTATGGCTGATCAATGCGCACCTCAGACTCCTATCACCGAGAATCCTGGGGCTGTGTTGGGGACAATTCTTAGTCAACTGGCAAAAACTGGGAAGGATAAAGTCACCTTTGTGGCGTCCCCTGCGATCGCCGACTTCCCCAATTGGGTCGAGCAACTCATCGCTGAAAGCACCGGAAAGGAAGGCGTGGGCATCTTGCCCATCGTAGGCGAACCCCTGGGAGACCCTGAAGTCTACGGCAATGACCGCGTCTTTGTCTATCTTAAAGTCGGCCAGGATAATACTCATGCAGCTGAATTGAAAGCGCTTGAAGAGGCTGGCCATCCAGTGCTCCATCTGGAGTTGGCGGATATCTATGATCTGGGAGGGCAGTTCTTCGTGTGGGAGTTCGCTACTGCGGTAGCCAGCTACTTTTTGAAGATCAATCCTTTCGACCAGCCCAACGTCGAGAGCGCCAAAGTATTGGCCCGGCAGATGGTTACGACTTATTCTGAAACGGGCGCGCTTCCTAAAGGGGAGGCTGTTGATCCCAATCCCGGAATACTCGCTGATTTCTTAGGGGCTTCACAAGTTGGTGATTATATCGCTTTTCAAGCCTATGTGCAGCCAACCCCTGAATTCGAGGCTGCTTTACAAGCACTCCGTTTGGAGACGCGCGACCGCTATAAAGTGAGTACCACCCTGGGGTTTGGCCCGCGCTTCCTGCACTCGACCGGGCAGCTCCACAAGGGCGATGCAGGCAAGGGGTTGTTCATCCAATTCACATCCCAAACATCCCAGGATATTGACATTCCCGATGAAGCGGGCAGCCCAGAGTCTGCGATGAGCTTTGGAACGCTGAAGATGTCCCAGGCCTTGGGAGACGCCCAGGCACTGCAAGAGGCTGGGCGGCGAGTGATCAGCATCTCCTTAGGCGAGCATCCCATAGAAACGATTCGACAAATGAGGCAACAATGAAACTAGCAATTATTGGATTAGGAAAAATGGGCGCCAATATGGCCCGGCGGCTGATCCGCGCTGGGCACGAAGTTGTCGGCTATAATCTGAACCCCGAACCGACCCAACAGTTAGCAGAAGAAGAGGGTTTGATCCCAGCTTTCTCGCTGGAAGAAGCTATTGAGGAGCTTCCCGAACGACGAGTTGCCTGGGTGATGGTCCCGGCTGGAAAACCCACCGCATTGACCGTGGAAGCGCTAGGAAACTTACTCGGCGAGGGCGATGTCGTCATCGACGGTGGCAACAGCAACTATAAGGAGACCATGCAGCGTGCCAAGAAGCTGAGTGAAAAAGGCATCTACTTTGTTGATGTGGGCACCAGCGGCGGCGTGTGGGGCTTGAAAGAAGGTTACAGCATGATGGTTGGTGGTGAAGGTGAGGCTGTCGAGTACATCCGCCCCATCCTCGAGACCCTGGCTCCAGGGAAAGAGACCGGCTGGGGGCATGTAGGCCCTTCTGGCGCCGGACACTTCGTCAAGATGGTGCACAACGGCATCGAGTACGGCCTGATGCAAGCCTATGCAGAGGGCTTCGAGATCATGCGCGCCAAAGAGCGGCTCGACCTTGACTTACACCAGATTTCTGAGATCTGGCGTTTTGGCAGCGTGGTGCGCTCCTGGCTGCTTGATCTGACCGCCAATGCCCTAAGCGAAAATCCTGACCTGGAGGGCATCAAAGGCTGGGTGGCCGACAGTGGTGAGGGCCGCTGGACGGTCTTCGAAGCTATAGACCTGGATGTACCTGCGCCAGTGATCACCCAGGCCTTGCAAGCCCGCTTTGTCAGCCGTCAGGAAGAGAGTTTCGCTGCCAAGATCCTGGCCGCCATGCGCAACCAGTTTGGTGGTCATGCGGTAAAAACTGAATGATGGTACACGGATCGCACGGATTCACACGGATCTAACAGCTTTATTTTTTTTATCCTGAAAATCCGTGTGAATCCGTGTCCCAGAAAATTAAAGGCTCGAAAAAATATGATAATCTTTGATCAAAAAGTTGCTTTAATTACCGGCGCTTCGGGGAATTTAGGGGCAGCAGTCGCGCAGGCCTTCTTTCAGGCTGGGGCCAATCTGGTGCTCTTCGATCGCAAACCTGATCGTTTACCTGAATTAATCCCCGATCTGGGAAATTCCAGCGACCGCTTCCTGGCAGTTTCCGTCGACATGACTGACCCTGAGGCAGTTCAAAATGCGGTTGCAGAAGCCATCAAAAGGTTCGGAAGAATCGATGTTCTCGTCAACACTGTTGGCGGGTATCGCGCCGGTACTCCTGTTCATGAAACGCCGCTGGACACCTGGGACTTCATGCAGTCCTTGAACAGCCGCACGGCCTTCATCGCCTGCCAGGCCGTCATCCCGCATATGCTGGAGAACCAGCCCGGAAAGATCATCAACGTTGGCGCTCGACCAGGCTTGCAGGGTCGCAAGAATATGGCCGCTTATAGCGCTTCGAAGAGCGCAGTGATGCGCCTGACCGAGAGCCTGGCTGCGGAGTTGAAGGAAGACAATATCAACGTCAATAGCATCTTGCCTGGTACCATCGACACACCCCAAAACCGCCAAGCCATGCCCAAAGCTGATCACAGCAAATGGGTCACTCCAGAAGCTATCGCCAAAGTCACTCTCTTCCTAGCATCTGATTCAGCAGACCCTATCAGTGGTGCAGCGATTCCGGTCTATGGAAGATCATAGTGAGGTTCTAAAGCCTTTGCTACGCAGTTTTGATTAATTAAGATTTACCACGAAGAATACCTTGACAATGTCAACATTCAGACGAGAAGCCCGAAAATAGGGGATTAGGGGGGTGCGGAGCACCCCCCTAATCCCCTATTTTCGGAAGTTCTCGCGAAGTTGACATTGTCGAAAACAAAGTGACTCAAAGTAAATCTCTTTGTGCCTCTTCGTGTCCTTCGTGGTTATAATGATTGAAGAAATCACAGGTACCTGGAATGATCAATAAACCAACTACCATCATTATCTTCGGGGCATCCGGAGATCTGACACGCCGGAAGTTGATTCCCGCGCTCTACAACCTCTACCGCAAAGACCGTCTCCCTGAGCAGACTCAGATTATCGGTTTCGCCCGCCGCCCTTACGACGATCAGATATTTCGAGAGCAAATGCTGGATGGACTGCAAGAGTTCAGCAAAGATACCTACGAACCCGCATTATGGGACCAATTCGCCCCCAAGATCACCTACTTCCAGGGGAATTTATCAGAGGCCGAGGATTTCGCAAGGTTGAGAACCTATCTAGAAAAGCTCGAAACTGCACCATCCAACCGCCTTTACTACCTGGCAACAGCCCCAGGATTTTTCGAACCCGCCATCGAATATCTGGGAGCGGCTGGTCTGGCCCAAGAAGATCCAGATGACTCCGCTCCCTGGCGGCATATTGTCATCGAGAAGCCTTTCGGAAACGATCTGCCCTCCGCCCAGAAGCTGAACCAGTTCGTGCACACCGTCTTCGAAGAGCACCAGATCTACCGCATCGACCACTATCTTGGCAAAGAGACCGCCCAGAACATCTTGTTCTTCCGTTTTGCCAACACCATCTTCGAGCCGGTCTGGAACCGGCGTTATGTGGATAACATCCAAATCACCGTTGCCGAAAGCGTCGATGTCGGTCATCGTGCCGGGTATTATGATGGTGCCGGAGTGCTGCGGGACATGTTCCAGAATCACCTGATGCAATTGCTGGCGCTGGTCGCTATGGAACCCCCTGCATCGTTCGATGCAGATGCGATCCGCAACGAGAAAGCCAAACTGCTTACCGCTGTGCGACCTATCGATCTAGCCGATACGGTTGCTGCCCAATATATCGGTTATTGCGATGCTGAGGGCGTTGCACATAACTCGCGCACCCCAACGTACGCCGCCTTGAAACTCAATATCGATAACTGGCGCTGGAAAGGGGTTCCGTTCTACCTGCGCTCTGGCAAAGCCATGCCCCGCAAGACCTCTGAAATCATCATCGAATTCCAGAAGCCTCCCCACCTGATGTTTGGTCTCAGCGATGCCAGTGACTTCTCTCCCAATATCCTCTCGCTGTGCATCCAGCCCGATGAAGGCATCCACCTGACATTCCAGGCCAAGACTCCCGGCTCTGACCAGGATATGCGCTCGGTGGACATGGAGTTCCATTACCAGTCTGCTTTCGAGGGAGAGTTACTCCCCGATGCCTATGAGCGCCTGCTGCAGGAGGCCATCGAAGCGGACGCTTCGCTCTTCACACGCAGCGACAGCATTGAGGCTGCCTGGCGCTTGATTGATCCGATCATTAACGGCTGGGACGATGACAAAACCGGCCAATTAGCTATTTATGATCCCGATACCTGGGGACCCCCAGAAGCTGAAAGTCTGCTCTCTCGTAATGGCCGCATCTGGCGCGTTGGCTGTGGGTGTCATGACCATGAAGTCAGTTTACAGGTATAATGCACATTCATGGCGATCATCCAGACATATCCAACAACTGATCAACTGGCGCGCGCCGCGGCAGATCATTTTGCGAATCTTGCCCAAGAAGCTATCGATCATCAGGGGCACTTCTCAGTTGCCTTAGCCGGGGGATCGACACCACGAGACACGTACGAAATTCTTGCCACCATCGAATACGCCCAGAAGATTAACTGGGAAAGGGTGCATGTCTTCTGGGGCGACGAGCGCCTGGTTCCGCCTGACCACGAGCATAGCAACTATCGCATGGCGTTCGATGCCATGCTGGACGTTGTGCCTATTCCCCAGGAGAATATCCATCGCATTCTGGGGGAGGCCAAGCCACAGGATGCCGCCAGAGCCTACCAAGACGCTATCCGAGAGTTTTTCAACCCGCGTCCGCCTTGTTTCGACCTGATCCTGCTAGGGATGGGCGACGATGGCCACACCGCCTCTATTTTCCCCAAGACGATGGCGGTGTACGAAGATACCCTTCAGGTGATGGCGCACTTTGTCGAGAAACTCGAATCCTGGCGCGTCACCTTTACTCCGCGCCTGATCAACGCTGCTGAGAACGTCACGTTCCTGGTTTCAGGTGAGCGCAAAGCTCGCCGCTTACGGCAAGTACTGGTGGGGCCATACCAGCCAGAGGTTTTACCTGCGCAGGTTGTGCGCCCCTCTCGAGGCCGGCTACGCTGGTTGATCGACGAGGCCGCCGCCTTACATCTCTAGCAAGGAATTCCATATGAAAGCCAAACTGCTAACTCAATCAGTCGGCCCCTGGCCGATGAACACTTATGTAGTTGTCTGTGAAGAGACCAAAACCAGCGCCATCATAGACCCTGGTGCCGATGCCGAGAAAATTCTTTCGCTGACGGAAGGGACGCAGGTCGATAAGATTCTGCTGACCCACGGGCATTTCGATCACGTTCAAGCGCTCGAAAAAGTCAAAGAAGCCACGGGAGCGCCCGTTTACCTGAACCCAAAGGATGCCGAGGCCTTTGACGTGGCCTTCGATATCGCCCTCGAGGGTGGTGAGCAGATCCCCGTGGGGAATCTCTTCCTGAGGGCTATCCACACCCCGGGGCATACTCCCGGACAGACCTGCTTCGACTTGGGTGATGGCCGTATTATTGTGGGAGATACGGTCTTCGTCGGCGGCCCCGGCAAAACCTGGTCAGCGGAGGATTTCACCACCACCATGAATACCATGCAGAAGACCGTCTTCGCCTGGCCAGATGAGACCCAATTTTTCCCCGGTCATGGTCCCAGCGGGGTTATTGGGGATGAGCGCCCCGCCTTCGAAGCTTTCCTAAAACGCGGTTGGCCCGACGACTTACAAGGCGACGTGACCTGGAAATAGGCTGAATTCTTGGCTGATCAGCGTTAGTCTTGTTCTATGGCTCTCTAGGAACCGCCGGGGTAGCTCCCAGATTTGTGGGTATGGGGTGGGCGGAGCATACCCCATACCCACAAATCTGGACATTTCAATGGGGATTCCTCGAGGCCCTCATCTATGGTTAATATGACTGATCTTGAATATTGATATAATTTGTCCTCAGTCTGGAGTCCGACGTCTCCTGACGTCGGGAGATAAAAAAACTCATGCATAAGCTGTCGAAAAAACACTATCTATTCGTATCGATTCTTATTATCGTCATGTTTAGGATGAGCGTACAGCCTGCCCTGGCAGATGAAAACCCTCAACCCACCGATGGGGCGCAGGTTTGTTTACCGGGTGTATACCTCAATATGGTCAGCGACTGCCTGACTTCTGGGCCAGCGCAATATTTGACCGAACTAGCTCAAACCGGCATCACCTTTCCTTCTGAGCCTTTCCCCATTCAATATCCAGATTACAGCCTGACCTACATCGTGCATCAATACGCCCAGGTGCGCACACCGCAGGCTCCGGTTTATGGTTCCTTGCCAGAAGCCATGACGTACGATGATAAAACCGCCATCCGTCGGATAGATTCTCCCTTCAGCTACATTTCCTACTACCAGGACACTGTTGTTGACGGGGCACGCTTCTACGAGATCGAAAACGGCAACTGGATGACGGCTATCGATGTCAGCCGCGTCACGCCACCCAGGTTCCAGGGCCTGAACTTCACGCGCACCCCAACGCAATCCTTCGGCTGGGTTTTGAGTTACTTAAGTCAAACCAGTGGCTACGTCGAAACCAAACGCACCCCTGGTTTTCAACCCGAAGATTACACCGGGATTTACTATGGCAATCACGATCTGGTCTGGGTTTACGATACGGTCGCAGCCGATGGCATCGAATGGTATATGATCGGCCCGGATGAATGGGTGCCGCAAAATGTGATCGCCCGCGTAATCCCCAATCCCACCCCTCCCGAAGGGTTAACAGTTGATCGCTGGATCGAGGTCAACCTCTTCGAGCAGACGATTGCCGTCTATGATGGGTATGAGTTGGTTTTCGCCACATTGATCGCCAGCGGTCTCGAGCCCTTCTGGACACAGCCTGGTCTCTTCCAGATCTACGAGAAGCTCGAAAGCACACCCATGCGCGGCTCTTTCGAAGTAGACCGTTCAGACGCCTACTACCTCGAAGATGTGCCCTGGACGATGTACTTCGATCAGGCCCGCGCCCTGCACGGAGCGTATTGGCGGGCTAATTTAGGCTTTCCCCAATCCCATGGCTGTGTCAATCTCTCCGTCGGGGACGCGCGCTGGCTCTTTGATTGGGCCAATTTGGGGGATTGGGTCTATGTATGGGACCCCTCCGGCGAAACCCCCGTCGATCCAGAATTCTATGGGGCTGGGGGCGCATAAGATATAAATTCCAAGATTTTATAAGGAATACAGGAATTCAGAAATACACCACAAAACACTTTAGATCACTCGTAGATGGTATTTTCCGTGACAACTTTGATAATTCGGTGTCATTCCGAGGTGCGGCCAATCGTATTGTAATCGAATATATAGAACCAAAGCACCGAGGAATCCCTATAATGATACTTCGCAGAGATTCCTCGCTTTGATCTTTATTATCTGGACGAAAGTGTATAATGCCGCTACTAAGAAACAAACCTTAATGTCACTGCGAGGAGCGCCGCCATTGGCGTGCGACGTGGCAGTCTCCCACTTTGATGGAGGAGATTGCTTCACTCCGTAAACTCCGTTCGCAACGCCACGCCGTGCGGCCCTTTGGGCAGGCGCGCAGAGCGATGACATCGATGAGAGTTTCTTTCTGATTGAGCGGCGCCCCAAGCGCTGTGGATTCCCCTTCGGGGATCGGAATGACAAATGGGAAATTTGAAATTACTCATCATAATCACTAGATCCTCTATAAACACTTACCATGCCGATGTCCTACATTCCAGCTCCTATGATTTGACTTTGGTATTCCAACATCTATAGAGCAATTCCGATTTCTGTACTATGATCCTATGCTGACACTACCTGAGAAAGTTATTTTTTTGCTGGCTGTCCTGGCCAGCGGATTTGCCACCTGGCGAAGGGTTCTTCGAATTATCCACAAGATCAGCCGAAGTCAGGGTAAACCAGATTGGAATTTAATTCCTCTAAGAGTAACATCTGCCATCGCTAAGTTTGTCAGCCTGCAGCCAACCTGGAAGCTGCGACCAGCCGCAAGCTTCTTTCATGCATTGGTCGCCTGGGGGTTTACCTATTACCTGCTCGTCAATATCGGTGATGTGTTCAATGCTTTTATTGCCGATTTTCACTTCATGGGCACAGGAGTCCTCGGCGGCATCTATCGCCTGATCGCCGACATCCTCAGTGTGGCTGCGCTAACAGGAATGGCTTTCCTCTTGCTGCGAAGATTCGGTATCAAGCCCAAAGAGTTGCGCCACTCTGAAGATACACTTCTGCACCCCAAAGCCCGCGCCGGGATTACACGCGACTCAGCCACCGTGGGTGTGTTCATCTTACTGCACGTTGGCTTCCGCTTCTTAGGGGAATCTTTTGTCCTGGCATCAGAAGGGCACATAGATGCCTGGCAGCCGCTTGCCAGCGCGGTTTCTACGCTGTGGTCGGGTATGTCTCCCTTAACTCACACGGTGATGATCCACGTTTCTTTCTGGATGGCCCTGGGGCTGATCCTGGCCTTCATGCCCTATTTCCCCTACTCAAAGCATATCCACCTGTTCTTTGCTCCGCTTAATTTTCTGCTCAAACCCGAACGCCGCTCGATGGGAGAACTCTCTCCACTGGATTTCGAGGATGAAAGTATCGAGCAGTTCGGCGCGCTGTACCTCGAAGATCTGGGCTGGGAACAGCTCATGGACGCTTACGCCTGCATCATGTGCAACCGTTGCACTGAAGTTTGCCCGGCCAATACGACCGGCAAAGTGCTTTCCCCGGCCGCCCTGGAGATCAACAAGCGCTATTACCTGAATTATGATTTCGGGTCAGAAGGTGAAGCGCCGCTACTGACAGATTTTGCCATCAGCGAGGAGGCCATCTGGGCCTGCACGGCGTGTGGTGCCTGCATAGATATTTGCCCGGTCGGCAACGAGCCTATGCGCGACATCCTCGACATCCGCCGTGGGCTGGTCTTGATGGAAAATAACTTCCCCGAGCAGTGGCAGAACGCCTTCCGCGGTATGGAACGCAGCATGAACCCCTGGAATATCCCGCCCACCGAGCGCATGCAATGGGCCGAGGGTTTGCAAGTCCCCACCATCGCCGAGAACCCCCAACCAGAATACCTGTGGTGGGTGGGCTGTGGGCCTTCAACTGACCCGCGCGCTCAAAAGACTGCCCGGGCATTTGCTGAGATCCTCAACCATGCAGGCATCGATTATGCCGTGCTGGGAAAACAAGAATCCTGCACCGGAGACTCTGCCCGGCGAGCGGGCAACGAGTACTTATTCTATGAACTTGCAACTGCCAACGTCGAGATGTTCAATGAGATCAAACCCCAAAAGATCATCACCACCTGTCCCCACTGCCTGCACACGATCAAGAATGAGTATCCGGCTTTTGGTGGCGAGTACGAGGTGGTCCATCATACCCAGTTGATTACTGAGCTAATGAGTGAGGGAAAATTACGGTTGGAAGTTGGAAGTTGGAAGTTGGAAGCAGTAACCAACCACCAACCGCCAACCTCCAACATCCAACATCCAATGATCACTTTCCATGATCCTTGTTATTTAGGTCGCCAAAATGATGTCATCGCAGAACCGCGCCAGATCCTCGAAGACCTATCCGTTGACTTAGTCGAAATGCCTCGGCACGGAGCCAAATCCTTCTGCTGCGGTGCAGGTGGTGCCCAGATGTGGAAGGAAGAAGAGCATGGCGACCAGGCTGTCAACGCCAACCGCTTTCAAGAGGCAGAGGATACAGGGGCTGAAATCCTGGCTGTGGGCTGCCCCTTCTGCATGGTGATGATGAATGATGCCTCCAAAGACACGAATAGCGAAATAAACGTGCTGGACGTGGCTGAGATTGTGGCCTCAAAATTGCTTGCCAAAAACATATAAGTAGGATAAAATTCATTATGCCAGTCAATTCTCATTTTGCCAGTCAAGGAAGTTGGAAATGGTTTTCACAAAAGTAGGTCGTAGGGGCCAAATAACATTACCGAAGGAAGTTCGCCATCGGATCCAAGTTGATGAGGGTGACCGCATTGCATTCATCATCGAAGGTGAGCAAGTTATTCTCAAACCAGTGACGAAATCCTTACTAGAGCTGCGGGGGAGCATTCCGGTTGATGGCGAGCAAGATTTCAACGACATCCGCCAAAAGGTTTTTCGTGCACGAGCAGCCAGGGAACACCAAGATGAGTGATGTAGTCGTCTTCATAGACACAAACCTTTTCTTGAGATTTCTCACCAATGATATTCCTTCAAAAGCCACTGACGTAGAAAACCTTCTCCACGAAGCTGCTGAGGGCAATATTACGCTGATAACAAACAGTTTAGTACTTGCTGAAATTGTTTGGACGCTGGAAAGCTACTATAAGCTCGAGCGAGAGAGCATATACGAGAAGGTTCTTGCGATCCTGAATTCTCCTGGGCTAAAAGTACCTGATGCGAATTTGGTCTTCAAAGCAATTGCCTGGTATGCAGAGAAAAAAGTAGATTTCATAGATGCATACAACGCTGCCTGGATGACACAGCATCAGATTCGAAAAGTGTATACTTTTGATCAAAAGCATTTCAGTCGGTTTGAAGAGATCGAAATAGAACAACTTTAGCTTGATGAGGGTTCCAATTGACGAGCGGCGAAAGAGCCGCTCTTTTTTCTGGATACAATAAAAAACATACGCTATAATCGGAGCGAAGTTATCAGATTTCAGTGAGGAAACATGCCCAAGAAGAAAAACGTAAAACTCCCCCTCCCTGCAGAAGAAATCATCCAAGATTACCGCCTGGCATACCAAAGTCGCCAGGCCAGCATAATTGGCCGCAGGGAGGTTTTGAGCGGGAAAGCGAAGTTCGGAATTTTCGGCGGTGGCAAAGAGGTCGTTCAACTTGCCATCGCCCGTTCATTTATGAAGGGGGATTGGCGGTCTGGATACTACCGCGATCAAACCTGGATGTTGGCATTGAGCGTACTGGATATGAATGAATTCTTCGCTCAACTCTTTGCCCATCCAGATGTCGATGTGGTTCCTTCGAGTGCTGGGCGCTCGATGAACAGCCACTATGCCACCCGCTATGTCAATCCCGATGGCACTTGGAAGGACCAAACCGAGATGTACAACACATCTTCGGATGTCGCCCCGACGGGATCACAGATGCCGCGCCTGGTGGGCTTAGCCTTCGCATCCAACCTCTACCGACAGCTCGATGAGTTGAAAGAGTTCAGCCAATTCTCAAATAATGGCGATGAAGTTGCCTGGGGGAGCATCGGCAATGCCTCTACGGCAGAAGGTATGTTCTGGGAAGCAGTCAATGCTATTGGAGTGCTGGGCTCTCCAGCGATCATCTCGGTGTATGATGATGGCTACGGCATTTCCGTGCCCAATCAATTCCAGATGGTCAAGGAGAATATCTCGGCAATTCTGAGCGGCTTTGAGCGAGAGCCCTGCCCTGCGGATTGCTGTGAGCGCGGCTATGACATCTACAGCGTGCGCGCCTGGGATTATCCTGCGCTGTTGGACGTTTATGAGGCAGCAGCCAGTACAGCTCGCGAATACCACATCCCTACGCTGGTGCACGTCACCGAGGTCACCCAACCGCAAGGTCACTCGACCTCGGGTAGCCATGAACGTTATAAAACACCTGATCGCCTGGCGTGGGAAGCCGAGTTCGATTGCATCGCCAAAATGCGCCAGTGGATGATCGAAAATGATATCGCCAGCGATGAAGAGTTAGAGAAATGGGAAGATGAAGATCGCAAAGAGGTGGAGAAGATGCGTGCTTCGGCCTGGGACGCCTACCTTCAACCAATCCTAATCGATCGTGATGAGATACTTGCTCTGCTTGACCAATTGGCCAGTTCTTCATCTTTCAAGGATGATATCGCCAAGATCAAGAATCAACTTAAGAATAGACCCAATCCACTCCGGCGCGATATCCACAATGCACTGCACAGTGCTCTGCGCATCACGCGCGCAGAAAGCAGCTCAGCGAGAGCAGATTTGCTCGCCTGGAAGCGGAAACAGGATACCCTCAACACGGATCGCTATAGCTCCCATCTGTACAGCGAGTCCGAAAACTCCGCCCTAAAAGTAGCAGAAACCAATCCCAGCTATTCAGATGACTCGCCAACGATCCCAGCCTTCCAGATCTTCAACGCCTGCTTTGACGCCATTCTGGCCCGCAACCCACGCGTAATTGCCTTTGGTGAAGATGTCGGCCAGCTTGGGGATGTCAACCAGGGTTTCCAGGGACTGCAAGAGAAATATGGCTCTCTGCGGGTCATGGACACCGGTATTCGCGAAGTCACTATCCTGGGGCAAGCCATCGGCCTGGCGATGCGCGGGTTGCGACCCATCTGTGAGATCCAGTACCTGGATTACCTGCTCTACGCCTTGCAGTTGATGTCTGATGATTTGGCCACCCTGCAATGGCGCACAAAAGGCGGGCAAAAAGCCCCGGTGATCATGCGTACGCGCGGCCACCGCTTAGAGGGCATCTGGCATTCGGGCTCACCCATCGCCGGGATCATCAACCTGGTCAGAGGCATGTACGTGCTGGTGCCTCGCAACGCCGTTCAGGCAGCCGGCTTCTACAACACACTGGTGCAATCTGATGATCCAGGGCTGATCATCGAAGTGCTCAACGGCTATCGTCTGCGGGAGCGCCTGCCAGACAATATCGCTGAGATCACCTTACCCCTTGGAGTACCCGAGGTCTTACGCCCTGGAAGAGATGCCACCCTGGTGACCTATGGGGCCATGTGCCGCATTGTCCTCGAGGCTGCTGAAATGCTTGCTCAGGTTGGCGTCGACCTCGAAGTGATCGATGTACAATCGCTGCTACCCTTCGACCGTCACAACATGATCCTGGAGTCACTCAAGAAGACCAACCGCATTATCTTCGCTGACGAGGACGTTCCGGGTGGCGCCACTGCCTATATGCTACAGCAAGTCATCGAGAAGCAAGGCGGCTACTACTGGCTGGATTCACCTGCCCGCACGCTGTCAGCCCAACCCCATCGCCCAGCCTACGGCTCAGATGGAGACTACTGGTCCAAGCCCAATGTAGAGGATGTTTTTGATGTAGTGTATGAGTTGATGAGTGAGGTCGATCCAGGCAAGTATCCGAATTTCTACGAATATCCAATATCTAATATCTAATACCCAACCACAAGCGCTGGAAATTAGATACTGGATATTGGATATTGGATATTGGAGGTAACATGCCTACCAAAGTAACAGTCCCCCTCCTCGGTGAGGGTGTCGAAGAAGTCACCATTGTCAACTGGTTGAAAGCCGAAGGGGATCCGATAGAAGAGTACGATGGCCTAGTGGAGGTCGAAACCGACAAGGTAGTCACAGAAGTGGTCAGCCCGGCTTCAGGAACCCTGTTGAAAATTGAAGTACCCAATGAGGGGGAGGTCGTCAATGTGGGGGTGATATTGGCCTGGATTGGTCAGCCTGGGGAAGAAATCTCCGACGAGGATACTCAAACCGAGGTGGACGTGCCTGCAGGGGTCGAGGTGTCTGACCTGAGCCTTGTAGGGGAAGTCAAAGGAGCTGTAGAAACCCCCAAAGCGCCTCCCATCTCCAGAGGTAGTATTGGGAGTCCCCCTTCGGGAAGAGATTCCTCTTTGGGCTTCATCTCCCCTGTGGTAGCACGCATCGCCGCAGAGCATAATGTCAATTTATCCCAAATCACTGGAACCGGCCGCGGCGGGCGCATCACAAAAAACGACATCCTGGCATTTGTCGAATCCGCGCCCCGCACTCCACACTCTGCTTCCCAAGATCTCATCCCCCACACCATTACTCGTAAACGCATCGCCGAACACATGCTCATGAGCAGGCGCACTTCGCCCCATGTCACCACAGTGATGGAGGCTGACTTGAGCAAAGTGATCGCTCACCGAGTTGCTAACAAAGAGGCTTTCGCAGGCGACGGTGCGCGCTTGACTTTTACAGTCTATTTCGTTGCCGCAGTGGCGCAAGCGCTGAAAGCCTACCCCATGGCCAATTCATCCTGGAGCGACGAGGGCATCGTGCTGCACCAGGAGGTCAATATCGGCATGGCAACCGACTTGGGAGATGAAGGCTTGATCGTGCCAGTGATCAAGCGCGCCGAAGAGTATTCCTTGTTGGGGATTGCAAGGGCAGTTCAGGATCTGGCAGAACGAGCTCGCCAGAAAAGATTAGCGCCAGGTGATGTCAAGGATGGGACTTTCAGCATCACCAACCACGGGGTCAGCGGGTCGTTGTTCGCCGCGCCGATCATCAACCAACCCCAGTGCGCCATCTTGGGAGTGGGCGCTATTCAGAAGCGTGTCGTGGTCATCAGCGACGAAGCTGGAAACGACGCCATGGCCATCCGCCCTATGGTCTATCTGTCCCTGACCTTCGATCACCGCATCCTGGATGGAGCCGGTGCGGATCATTTCCTGGCCAAAGTGGTGGAAATCTTGCAGAATTGGAATTAGTCAATTGAAGGTTGAACAAATCGCCCTGCTGTGACCAGTCTCCAGACCGAGTCACTCCGGCAGGTCTGCGCCAACGGCGGGCATAGCCAGACCGGCCTAAGCCACGATAGGATAATTTTCAGTTACTTTGTTTACGCTGTAGTAACACTATCAAGGCCTTGCAGTACATTCTGGCAAACATCCAGATCGATATCACTCCAACAAAGGAAATATGCCTCTTCGATCTTGCTGCTAGGTTTTACCTCCAGGTAGGCTATGGCGGCTGCGATCAACGCATCAGCGCTCTTACGAGCATCCCCCCTTCCAGTTCCGGCCCCCATCAGCGGGAATAAGATCGAGTTCCATTCCCTATCAGCATATTTGGGCAAATCGGCTTCTTTCAATGCTGCAGTGACACATGCGCCAATATCTTCAATAGGGCGATACCCAACGCTAGTCTGGCCCTGAACCGAAGCGGCATGGAAGATATTCTTTACACCATGGGTGCTGGCCAACTCTCCAGAACCAGTTACCAGGATATGGGCAGGTGGTACTGATTTATTATCACCCATAATCTCGACCAGTTCATTTGCAATCGTATCTTCTTCGATATACCCAGCAAGGTCTTTCTTTGCCCCAAGATATCGAATGATCGCCGAGATCGAGCGATCGTAAAATCGCGCCATCTGCATATTTGTATTCTCGGTATTGACCCAAATATCAATGCTATCCACTTCTTTGATATCCCCGGTGATGAGACAGATCTTTTTTTCTAGATTCTCACTGAGAGGGTATTTGAAAATCTCACGCTTGGTGATGATATTTGGATTTGTACCGATTTTCAGGGTATCGAGGACCTGATGGACAAGGCTATCAGGTTGCTCAGATTTCAACCCATTCTTAACAAACTCAGCGATCTTCCCTTTGACCTCGGCAATATCCTGTTCATCTTCAGGATCATAATCGATCACCCTAAACCCCTTGATATTGAATGGGATATCGGTGCCTTTCTTCCTGATCAGTACTGTGACTTTATCTCGTAGCGCATGTCGCACACCAAGCTCATAATAGACATTCGCATTTGCGGTGGAGATATCCACGATAGCGACATCATCTTCGAAAATGTGTTCCATCATATCGGCATGTATCCAACCTGATTCTCCAATTTCATCACAGCGAATACATTCCAGTCCGATACCCTCGATAGCCTCCTTGATGATGTCTTTATAGATCTTATCAAAATCAATTACTTTGCCGTCAGCCTCTTTTTCACCAAACGGCATGATCACGAAACAGATATCTTTCTGTTCTTTAGGCATCGTTATCCTCCTTCAAGCCTCACTTATGGAGATAATTTTGCAGCCACATAATGCCAATGATGGTTTTGGCATCCTGGATTTCTCCCGCAGCGAGAACATCTCCAAGTTCAGCGACGGGGATTTTGACGATGGCGATGTCCTCACTTTCTTCAGCAAGCCCGCCTCCGCTGGCGACTTTTCCAGCATCCACGACTTCAGCCACATAGAGAAAAACTCTCTCTGACGAGCCTCCTGGAGAAACGTAGAAGGTAGAAATATGCAACAGCCTTTCGATCTCATAGCCAACTTCTTCAAGGATTTCCCGTTTCAGTGCATCCTCCGGAGATTCATCTTCCTCAAGGATTCCTGCAACAGTTTCCGTGATCCATCCAGGGCCTTTTTCGTAGGTAGGGTATTTGAATTGATTGACAAGGATCACGTTCTCAGTCTGGCGGTTATAGATAATGGCAGCGACCGCGTCTCCGCGCTCGAAATTAAGGCGGGAGACTACCTCGCTGATCTGGCCGTCAAAGCGCTCATAACGAAGCAATGCTTGATCGATTTTAAAGAATCCATCAAAAACACGTGACTTTTCATGGATGATTACCTTTTTTTCCATCTGCTACTCCTTGAGCACTGAGCATCAATAGCTTTGCAGTGTCTACTTGACAAAGTCAGCTTAGAGAGAAATTCCGAAAATTGGGTTGTGCCGGGTCGTCGTCCCTGGCACATACCCCGATTTAGGTAAATCTGTTTCAGGTATATTTGATTTCTGGTTACTTTAGCATGTTTGTTTTCCACAGTCAACAAAGGCGGTTAATCATCACCCACCAGAGCGAAACAAGGGCCTTAGGAAACCCCATGGTAATGTCCGGATTTGGGGGTATGGGGCGTGCTCCGCACGCCCATACCCCCAAATCCGGGAGTTACCCCGGCGATTCTTAGAGAGCCAATAAAGTCATCATACTAATGGTAAAATCACGCAAGAAAATAAACCTATTCTGGATATTGGCAATATTTGCTTCCAGACAAATCGAAAATAGGAGATTGTATGAGCAATTACGATGTTATCGTTATCGGTGCAGGCCCAGGAGGGTATGTGGCCGCTATCCGCGCCTCTCAATTGGGCTTGAAAACCGCCATCGTCGAAAAGGAGTGGCTGGGAGGTGTCTGCCTCAACATCGGCTGCATCCCTTCGAAAACCCTGCTAAAAAACGCTGAAGTTGCCCATATCCTGCGCAAACGTGGTCGGGAATTCGGTTTCTCGTTCGAGAATTTAGAGCTGGATTATGGCGTCGCCGTCAAGCGCAGTCGCCAGGTTTCTGGGCGGTTAACCAAAGGGGTTGGCTTCTTGATGAAGAAGAACAATATCGACGTCCATATGGGCACAGCCAAAATAGCCGCCAAAGATACGGTCCTCGTGACTGATGAAGAGGGCAAAACCCAAGAGTTGAAAGCAACACATATCATCGTAGCCACTGGAGCGGACACCTTCGTCATCCCAGGCGTGGAAATTGATGGCCAAAAAGTAGTTACCTACCGCGAAGCCATCCTGCAGGAAAAGCTGCCCGAGTCAGTGATCATTGTCGGTTCCGGCGCGATTGGCGTTGAATTCGCCACCATCTGGAATTCCTACGGCGTGGATGTGACCATCGTCGAGATGCTGCCACGCCTGGTGCCGCTCGAAGACGAAGAAGTCAGCGCGGAATTAGGCAAGGCGTTCAAAAAGGCCAAGATCAATACCCTGACAGGCCACAAAGTAGAGGCAGTTGAAACCACCAAGAAGGGTGTCAAGGTAAAGGTATCCAGTGAGCAGGGCGATCAAACTTTGGAAGCCGAACAAGCATTGATCGCCATTGGTTTCAAGCCCAACGTCGAAGGGATTGGCCTGGAAGACGTTGGTGTCAACCTGACCGATGGGGAAGCCATCGAGATCGATGAGCGCATGGCTACCAATGTCCCCGGGATATGGGCCATTGGTGATGTCACCGCCAAGCTGATGCTGGCCCACGTCGGCTCGGCGCAAGCTATGGTCTGTGCCGAAAACATCGCCGGGGTTGAGACGACTACGCTTGATTATGAGATGATGCCGCGTGCCACCTACTGCCAGCCGCAGATCGCTTCCTTTGGCATCACGGAAGCACAAGCCAAAGAGCGCGGCTATGATGTCAAAGTGGGGCGTTTCCCCTTCCAGGCCAATGGCAAAGCCCTGGGATTAGGCGAATCCGCCGGGTGGGTCAAGCTCGTTGCCGACGCCAAATATGGTGAGATCCTGGGTGCCCATATGATCGGCCCCGAAGTCACCGAGTTGCTGCCTGAGTTGACCATCGCCCAGATGATGGAGTTGACTGCTGCAGAGATCGCTCGCAATGTGCACGCCCACCCCACGCTGAGTGAAGTGCTCATGGAAGCGGCGCACAGCGTCGAGGGGCATGCTATCCATATTTAGAAGAATGGTACACGGATTTGGCGGATGGACACGGATTCGATAATGAAAATCCTGGTTCCATCCGCTCTGCGGTAGAACCGGGTTTCTTTTTGGATTTACCGATCGCCAAAGGGATTCCTCGCTGGCGCTCGGAATGACACGGGAACTCTGGTTCCATCCGCTCTGCGGTGGAACCGGTGACGACGCTTGTCCTGAGCCAAGACGAAGGGCAGAGCATCGTTACCGAAGGTTGGTTTCTATTTGAAATGACCGAACGCCAGAGAGATTCCTCGCTGACGCTACTAAGAAACTAACCTTGATGTCACTGCGAGGAGCGCCGCCATGGGCGTGCGACGTGGCAGTCTCCCACTTTGATGGAGCTGTGGATTTACTCGGAATGACATTTTCATGTAGTCAGACAGTCTCATAACTTAAGGATGTGTAGATGGAAAAAGAAGCACTAATCCAACAACTCAACCAAGCCCGTGAGAAACTCAGCACCATCTTGAAGCAGGTTGATCCCCAAAGCGAACTTATCCCGAATTGGACGATCAAGGATATGCTCGCCCATATCTCTGCCTGGGACGAAGTTTGTGTTGATTCTTTGCGCGTCCTGGCTGCGGGAGGTGAGCCCCGGGTTACTGTGCATCAAAGCATTGACGCTTTCAATGACGACGCTACGGCTGCCTACCGAGAACTCAATTACGATGATGTTCTGCAGAAACTGGAGGCAAATCGCGCTCAATTCACCGCCATTATCAATGCATTACCCGAAAAGATGCTCACGACGGAGTTTACCCTCCCCTGGGGCGGACAGGGCACTGTGAAAGGAATCGTCATAATTCTGGCAGAACATGAAGAAGAGCATGTCGAAGAAATTGAAGCTCTACTAAGGTGATTACAATGGCAACCCCGCTCTTAAAAAACTGCGCATGCATACCATTCAAAAGGCATTGATCATGAACGCTCCCGAGGGGCATCTTGAACTATTGGGAGAAATTCCAGGAGATTTAGAAAGCGTCTGGAAAGTAAATTCTACCAGCCAAACCCCAGGGATTTTGTCCATCAATTCAGTTCAATAAGGTGTTTTGCAGCCTGTTGTTTCAGTGGCAAAAGCATTCTTCTGGAAATCCCTGGGGTCTTTTCAGACAGTTTCTTAGAAATCTCGCAGCATGCGGAGGGGACATTCGAATTCGTTCAAAGGTTCGGGATATAAGTGAAGGAAGTGGGATGCAACTTGTGGTGAGGTGCACCCCACTTTTTCGTTATACTAATTCGTCAGTGTAAGATCCCCCCAGGTCATAGGATGGGTCAGCATCCTGGTCGAGACATTCGAGATCATGCTCTGTTGGACGCTTTGCCCTCCCAGGTCATTATCTGAGACAGAGAAGGCAAACCCAAAATGCTGTCCGGTATAAGGGCTCACACCAAACACGCTCCAGGGGATGGCCAACTCGAGATGATAGCCGCCGGAGAGTCCCAATACACCGATCTGCACCTGGGAGCGTGATCCCTCGACACTCGCTGGAAACCACAAATAAGCCTCTGGATTGTTGCCTTTGGTGGTAAATCCTGGTGAAACTCCCAATTGGTAGTCGTCATAGCTCAACACATCGTAATAATAATCCCCGCCGACATTGGTGTCCAGCAATACTTCGACGCTATCACCCTTGAACAGGTTCCTGCCAGTAGAGCTCTGCTGATAGAACTCGTCCCAAACCCGGATGCCAAGATACAGAAAATTCGTATCCCAGCCTACCATCACGTTGGCTTTCAAATCTGCTTCGTCGCTGATTTCTCCCGCCCCATAGACCGGGCTGGAAGCAGGGTAGATGCCCAAACTCCAATCACTCAAATCCCCATCGATCGTAGGGGCAGTGTTCAGATAAGCCGCAGCAATGCTCGCTCCCGGGCGCATGCCTGGGCCAGCATAAGACACCGTAGGCGTAAAGGTGATTGTGGGTACCGGTGTATTCGTAGGAACTGGAGTATCCGTAGGAGCAGGCGTCTGCGTTGGCTCCGGAGTCGGGCTGGCTGATTCAGCGTCGGATTGAATGCCGGCACCCGACATTGAATCAGAGGTAACTGTAGGCAGCGAGGTTGTTGGAGTCGGCTGGCTCGTTTGCAACATTTCGATGACCGCCGTCCTGGTTAAATCAGGTGTCGCAGTAACGACAATGACAACCGGCGTTGGCGAACTAAAATAGTCACACGCCAGGATACTCAAGAGTATAAAGATCGCCGCCAATATTATTTTTCTTTTGCGAGAGTTCATGCACACTCCTCTCAGGAAAACCTTTGGGGCTCTAGGAATTCTCGTGGGAATGTCCAGATTTTGGGGTGTGGGGGGGGGGGGGCGCCCCCCCCCCCAAAAAAAAAAAAGCACACGCAGGACACCCG
>CAZUSV010000045.1:0-4498 GCA_964622645.1 uncultured Anaerolineales bacterium | reverse complement strand
TTAAACTCTTTGGGGTTTTTTTTTTTTTTGTTTTTATTTTCTTTTTTTGGGGGGGGGGGGGGGGCCCCCCCCCCCCCACACCCCCAAATCTGGAAGCTACCCCGGCGATTCCTGGAGAAACAAATATTTTCCTGCTTAGGGGTTATCTACTTCATTTATTATCAGGCTACAGTGTACGTTACACGTTTCGTGCCGGAAATGCGGATAGGAGATGATGCCTTCTTAGGTAGCACCCTCTGAGTTGCGAACACCTCCCCCAGTGCTCCTGCACTGGGGTGGCGCTGGGGCGCGTGGACTACACCCCAGCGCGCAAAAGGCGGCCGAATGGCCGCCTTCCAAACTCTGCCTGATGGCAGAAACCCCACCATGCCGTGTGCAACTAAGTTTTGAACCTGCTTTCGCAGGTATTGGCCTTCATCGGTAGATCCGCCTTGGCCGAAGCCTATCGCGTCACTAACGGAATATCAGGCCAGTTATCAGTAAGTGTTGGCTCAAAACGCATGGGCTGCATCACGAACACAGCAGGGTATGATTCTTATACCATAAAAGAATACCCATGGGAAGGTATTTTTGTTCTACTAGCGATATTTTTAATGTTTCACGGATAAACCCGGTTTATAGTGCGTGGAAAGGCAATTGTTTCACGGATATGATGAATACCACAAATCCAGGAAACTGTGCGCTCGACTCCTAAACCAAAGCCGCTGTGGGGCACGCTGCCGAAACGACGCAACTCCATATACCATTGGTAGGCCTGCTCAGGAAGTTCATGCTCATGGATGCGCTGAAGCAGTTTCTCTGGATCAGAGATGCGCTCGCTGCCGCCGATTATCTCTCCATAGCCCTCGGGGGCGAGCAGATCAACACTCTTGCACACCTCTGGACGGTCGGGCCAGGGCTCCATGTAGAAAGCCTTCACCTGAGTGGGATAACCATACACAAAGACTGGCTTCTCGAATTGCCTGGTCAAAGCAGTTTCATGAGGCGCACCAAAATCTTCTCCCCATTCGAAAGCCAGCAATTCTCTCTCTTCGGGATCCTCGGTCTTTGCACGGATCTCAGCGATCATCTCGACAGCTTTGTCGTAGGAGATGCGCGGAAAGGGCGGTGTCACTTTCTCCAAGGAGGTTGTATCGCGCCCCAAAGAAGCCAGTTCGGGAGCGCGCTCTTCTAAAGCGCGCTTGACGATGTGGGAAACAAATTGCTCCTCCACTTCCATGATCCCATCCAGATCACAGAAGGCAACCTCTGGCTCCACCATCCAAAATTCCGTCAAGTGGCGGCGGGTCTTGGATTTCTCCGCCCGGAAAGTGGGGCCAAAACAGTAGACTTTCTGAAAAGCGTAGATATTGGCCTCATTGTACAGCTGCCCTGTTTGGGCCAGGTAAGCAGTGCCCTCATCAAAGTAGGGAGTCCCAAAAAGCGTCGTGGTCCCCTCGGCGGCCGCGGGCGTCAGGATGGGCGTATCCATATTGATATAGCCGTTCGTATCCAACCACTCCCGGATGGCGCTGACCACTGTGGAGCGGATGCGCAGAATGGCCCACTGGCTGGGCATGCGTAACCACAGATGACGGTTCTCCAAGGCGAAATCGGTACCATGCTCCTTGAGAGACATGGGATAATCATCATCAGCCACCTGAATGACATGGATCGCTGTGATACCGATCTCAAAGCCGCCTGGAATACCTGGGGCACGATCATCCGCTCGAACCTGTCCGGTGATCTCAACTGAAGACTCTTGCGTCAGGCGCACAATCTCCTCGAAAGTTTCTTCAGGGAGATCGCCTTTGAAAGCCACACACTGCACAAAACCATATCCATCGCGAACAAGCAGGAATACCAACTTACCCTTGCGAGTACGATTGTAAATCCATCCTCGAATGGCAACTTCCTGATCGACAAATTCGCTGATATTTTCTATGCGGATTAGTTCAGTCATACATACTCCTTGATTCGTTGTACCCGGATTTCGCGGAAGCAACAGACAAAAATAAGAAGGGTGTGTTTCATCTCGGTTAGATATAGCCAGGTGTATTGCGTAAAGCGTATTCCATAAACCTGCACGCAATACGCTATACGGAATACGAACACTTTGTTCAATTCATTTGAAACACACCCAAATAAGAATCCGTCTAATCCGTGTTCGTCCGTGTACAAAAATATGTATCATTTCCTAAGGTTGATATGCAGCTCTTTAAGTTGTCCCTCTTCCACCGGAGAGGGTGCGCTGGCCATTATATCGCGGGCGTTTTGATTCTTGGGGAATGCGATCACCTCGCGGATATTGGGCTCGCCAGCCAGGATCATGCATATACGGTCGATCCCAGGGGCAATACCACCATGAGGAGGTGTGCCATACTCAAAGGCCTCCAGCATGTGTCCAAAGCGCTCGTGGGCAACATCGGTTTCCAAGCCGATCAAATCAAAAACTTTCGACTGAAGCTGGCGATTGTGAATACGTATTGAACCGCCGCCAACTTCGTAACCATTGAGCACCATATCATACTGCTGCCCGCGCGCCTTGCCAGGGTTGCTATCCAGGAAGGCAATGTCCTCAGGCATTGGCGAGGTAAAGAGATGATGGCTGGGATCCCAGCGTTCCTCTTCAGCATTGTACATCACAAAGGGGAAATCGATCACCCAGCAGAACCCCAACACATCAGGATCAGCCAATTCTAAACGCGCGCCCAGGAACTCCCGCAAGCGGCCTAAACTTTCGAAAGTAATTTCGGGTTGCGCAGCCACGAATAGCAGCAAGTCCCCTTGCTGTGCTTCAAAGCGAGTCAAAATCTCCAGCATGTCTTCTTCGGAAAGGAACTTAGCAAACGGAGAGCGCTGCTCGCCCTGCGATGTTAGGGCAATATAAGCCAGGCCCTTGGCGCCGTACTGGCTTACGTATTCGGTCAGTTCCTCGATTTGCTTACGGCTGTAATCACCCAGGCCGCTGGCTTTAATGCCGCGCACGTGACCGCCGCTCTCCACAACACTTTCAAAAACGCGGAACCCGCTGCCCGGGGCCAGATCGGTGATATCGACCAGTTCCATGCCAAAGCGGATATCCGGATTGTCTTTCCCAAAACGGGTCATCACCTCATCATAAGTGAAGCGCGGCCAGGGAGATGCAAGCATACGCTTTTCGGGGACAATTTCTGCGACCAATTTGGTGAATAGATCTTCAGTCAAAGCCATCACGTCTTCACGTTCGACGAAGGACATCTCCAGGTCGAGCTGGGTAAATTCAGGTTGACGATCACCACGCTGGTCTTCATCCCGGAAACAGCGTGCGATTTGGAAATAGCGTTCCACACCGGCGACCATCAACAACTGTTTGAGCTGTTGAGGTGATTGAGGCAGGGCATAAAACTCCCCAGGGTGGACTCGAGAAGGAACCAGGTAGTCTCGCGCGCCCTCAGGGGTGGTCTTAAATAAGATAGGGGTTTCTACTTCCAAAAATCCCCTCTGGTCCAAATAATCCCGGATGAACTTGACCACTTGATGACGCAACACTAAGTTCTGGCGCATGCGATCCTTGCGCAAATCCAGGTAGCGATAGCGCAAACGCACCTGCTCGTCGATCTCTTCCTCTTTGTTGATATAGATCGGAGGCGTCTTGGCCGGATTGAGGATCTTAACCTCTTGAACTTCTACCTCGACCTCGCCCGTAGACACATCAGGATTGATCATACCCTCTGGGCGTTTGTGAACCTGGCCTTTGACCTGGATGACCCACTCCGAACGGACAGGTTCCATGGCTTTATGGGCCTGAGGGAATTGGTCAGCGTTGGTGACAATCTGAACGAGACCATATCGGTCACGCAGATCCATGAAGGTCACACCACCATGATCCCGCCGGCGGTGAACCCAGCCAGCCAGGGTTACATCTTGGTTAACGTGTTTTGCGGTTAGTTCACCACAGAAATGGGATTTGTACATGGGAGCCTCCGTTACGAAGTTTGCATATTTACAAGTTTGCAAGTTGGCAGGTTTGCAGGTTGGCAAGTTGGTAAGTTTGCAGGTTGGCAGGTTGCAGGTTGGCAAGTTGGTAGATTAAAGACACCTTCTCACTTGCACACTTCTCACTTTCACACTCGCATACTTGCTCACGTGCAAACATGATCCAAAAAAAAACGCCCTTTGCTGGAAGCATCGGGCGATCGGTTTGAAAAAATCAGGTTCAATGATCTGACAGCCTGCACCGTACCGCCCGACGGATGTTGTCGGAGGCATTGGCATTGTTATTATCGTTATTCAGCAGGCAAATCAAATTCATCGAACAAAATCCTTTTAGAATTTCAGCGCATTATATCACAGGATTTCTGTGCCTGGGAATGAGTCTCTAGGACCCCATGGTAATGTCCAGATTTGGGGGTTTGGGGGGGGGGGGGGGGCCCCCGCCCCACCCGGCCGGCCGCGCGGGGACCCACCGGGGGGGGGGGGCGCGGGCCGCCGTGGGGACCCACGGCGAGGCTCGGGGGGCTCAACAGGGCGATCCGCA
>CAZUSV010000044.1:9362-32573 GCA_964622645.1 uncultured Anaerolineales bacterium | reverse complement strand
TCAATGAATGCCACAGTTCCTATCTTTTTGTCAATCTTTGTCTAAAGTCCAATAAATAGGTCGTGGAGATTTTATGAATAAGCAAAAGGAACACGGTTCCTGCCAGGAACCGTGTTCCTCCTGTATAGAAGTGACAGTCACCCCTTAGGTGACTGTCATTTGACATTTATTTACCCAATCTGGCACGTTCTTCATCTGCAATGCCAGGTTCTAACTTCTTGAATAGCGGCTTAGGTTTCTGTAAAGCTCTGCCTGCTTCGAGCTGGCTTGTTTCCCATCTACCACTGGCTTTACCAGCAGCATAGCGCAGGACAGTATGTTCGCCCAGGTTGTCAGTGCGAGACTCAGTATATTGCTCGCCAAAGAGCGGATCAGGGTAACCGAAGTAGGTCTGCAACTGTTCGCTGGTGAAGGGTAGAAAGGGGGCGAAGATCACCTTGAGAGAATCGATCGCCCGCATAGCCGTATAGACCGTTGTGGCTGCGGCATCTTTATCCGATTTGATCTCGAACCAGGGGGCGGCTGAATCCAGGTATTTGTTTGTTTCCTGGGCTAAGCGCATGGCCTCGTTGAGCGCAGCGCGCAGTTTGACCCTTTCGAGTAAATCGCCGACTTTTTCGATGCCAGTTGCAATCGTTTCTAAAATTTCCTTATCTGCAGGGCGTAGTTCGCCTGGTGTGGGCACAACGCCATTCCAATGTTTATAGCCGAATGACAGCACACGGTTCGCCAGGTTGCCCCAGGTAGCGACCAACTCATTGTTGTTGCGGGCGACGAACTCATCCCAATCCCAGTCGGTGTCGCGGCTTTCGGGCATGTTGACGGTGAGGTAGTAACGCAAAGCATCGGGGTCGTAGCGCGAAAGGGCGTCGCGTCCCCAGACCGCCCAATTTTGGCTACCGCTGATCTTTCTCTTTTCCAGGTTCATGAACTGGTTGGCAGGCACATCATAGGGCAGAGTCAGCGTTTTACCTTCTTCTTCAGCGAAGGTTTCCAGGAAGCGCTCCCCTGCACCCATAAGTTCTGCAGGCCATAAGGCGGTGTGGAAGAAGATATTATCCTTACCAATGAAGTGAAAAGTGCGCGCTTCAGGATTGGTCCACCAGTTCTCCCAGGCTGATGGGTTGCCTTCTGTTTGTGCCCATTCAACGGTTGCCGAGAGATAGCCGATCACCGCCTCGAACCAGACATACAGACATTTGCCTTCCCAGCCATCGACGGGGACAGGGATGCCCCAATCAAGATCGCGAGTGATGGGGCGTGGCTTCAGTCCATCGCTTTCGATTTTGCGCAGTGATTCGCCCAGAACAGTATCGCGCATATGGTCTTGGCGCTCTCGCAAAAAATCAGCAACATCTGGCTCCAATTTGGAGAGATCCAGGAAGAAGTGGTCAGTTTCACGCAATTCCAAGGCGTCGCCGGTTTTTGCGTGGGGATCGATCAACTTTTCGGGTTCGAGCACGTTGCCACAGTTGTCGCACTGGTCAGATCGGGCACCCTCTGCCCCACAGATATAACAGGTTCCTTCTACATAGCGGTCAGGCAGGAATTTGCCCGTTTTCGTAGACCATTGCGGGCGGATTTCTGTATACAGGAAGCCATTGTCTTTGAGTGCCAGAAAGATGTTTTGAGCTACATGGAAGTGGTTTTCAGTGTGGGTTGTGGTGAAAAGGTCGTATGAGATTCCAAGACCTTGAAACAGCTCCAGGAAACCATCATGGTAGCTTTGATAAACCTCCTCGACAGGTTTACCTAAAGTATCGGCGCGCAACGTCACTGGCGTACCATGAGAATCTGTACCACTGACCATGACCACGTTGTTCCCTTTCAAGCGGTGATAGCGGGCAACGATATCCCCGGGTAAATGGGAGCCAGTTATATTGCCAACATGGATCTCAGCATTGGCATATGGCCAGGCGATGGCGACAAGTATATTTTTCGACATGGTAGACCTCCTCCAAAAATCTTCCAAACGCAGAGACGCGGAGTCGCAGAGTTGTTTGCAGATAATTCTGTTGAATAGATGTTGGTAACGCCTTCACCCAGATACTTTTTCTCTGCGTCCTGGCGTCTCTGCGACTCTGCGTTAAAACAAGTACATACAAGAAAAAAGGCTGCCTGCTTGGCAGCCCATAATTAATTCTAGAAACTCGGTAACTAGCTCGTTCACTCCAAGCCAGCGGCTGCCAGCGACCAGGCGCGGGGCATTATGCCCATCATCATGGACATAGCCGACATAGCTTGGGAAGTATTTGAGCTGATCATTATAAAAAGAGTTTATACTGAGCGAATTAGTTTGTCAACCTTCTTTATCTTCTAAAAGCGATTTGAGACCTGATAAACGTGGATCACCAACTTCGACGACACAATCGCAGCTTTCCTTATTGCGATTGATCCCGCAATTTGGACATAGTCCCTGGCAATCCTGACGGCATATCGAATTAATAGGCACTTCCAGGAGCATATAATCTCGCAATATTGGAGCGAAGTCGATTTTGCCGTTGGCTGGTAGGATGAGTTCTGTGTCTTTGTCAGCGTGGGATGGCAATGTGAATAGCTCAGAGAATGTGCTTTCAAGAGCCTGCTGAACCGTGTCTAGGCAGCGACCGCAGGTTGATTCCGTAGAAGCGCTGAATGCGGCCTGAGCTAAGACTCCCTCGCTGGTGCGAGAGAAATTGATCTCGCCAGATAAATTGTCAAGCACGAGATCATCATCCAAAATTAGCTGCGGAAACTCGAAGTCAAAGGTTCGGCTGTAGCCGACTTCTTCGTGAGCGATAAAGCCGACTTCGAGTAAGAGAGCTTTGGCTAGTTTTGCCATGATGTCACCATCTATATTGTTAAGGTTGTCAGGATTATAGCATACGCAAATGATGCCTAGATGAGAACTTATGGGGTTCTTTAGGAATCTCCGGTGTAGCTCCCAGATTTGGGGTAGGGGGCGTGCGAAGCACACCCCCTACCCCAAATCTGGACATTACCATGGAATTCCTAGAGAGCCACTTATGGTATGCTCTAGGCTGGAGGCAGGCATGCAAAAACTACTCATCGGCACAAAAAATCAGGGCAAGTTTGCAGAAATCTATGCCCTATTAGCCGACTTGGAGATTGAATTAATCTCACTGGCTGACCTTGAGATTGATCTGGCTGTTGAGGAGATCGGTACGACCTACGCACGGAACGCGGCTCTCAAAGCGCAGGCCTACGCCAGGGCATCAGGTTTACTCACCCTTGCAGATGACTCTGGTCTGGAAGTTGAAGCTCTGCACGGCGCTCCCGGATTATATTCATCCCGTTACGCTCCCCAGAGTAATCCAACCGATGCGGATCGCCGGGCGCATTTACTGAAGAACCTGGCTGGATATCCGCGTCCCTGGCCTGCTCGATTTATTTGTGTGGTTGCACTGGCTACCCTCGGGGGTGATACCCAATTTTCAGAGGGGATTTGCCCCGGAGAGATCATTCCTGAAGAGCGCGGACAGTTTGGCTTTGGCTACGACCCGATCTTCTTGGTCAAAGGCTCTGACTTGACCATGGCTGAACTGCCCATGGATGAGAAGAACAAACTCAGCCACCGCGCTAGAGCGGTGAGGGGCGCAATTCCTCATTTAAGATATATTTTTTCATAATTTGGAAAGATATTGTAATAGTCAAGAGTAGGTCGAACACATCTTTTATCACGAATTTCTGCGAATGACACCAATGACACGAATGTTTTCAGAATATCCCCCCCAATATTCGTGCAATTCGAGCCATTCGTTCATATTCGTGATTTTTATCCATTTGCCCATTTGTTCAAGTTACTGTTGACCATTAGAAATTTGGAAAGATATGCTATAATGTACAATATGCTATAAAAGGATTGTACAATATGTCTAAAAAAATAGGTTTAGCTGATGCTCGTAAGAATCTGCCTGAATTAACGGATCGTGCATACGCGGGGAGTGTTTATCGGATTACTCGTCGTGGACGGGAGCTGGCGGTCATTCTGGGTGTGGATGAATATCAACGTCTCAAGGAAATCGAACAGCAGCAACGGATGCAAGATTTCGATGCATTGCTGGCTCCTCCAGAGTCGAACGCTTTATCCGAGGATGAAGCTCGTCTCCTGGCTGTTGAGATCGTTCGGATGGTTCGCCAAGAAAGTTAAAAGATGTAGCCATGCTGGTGGTCATCGATACTAATGTGTACGTTTCCACTTTGTTGGCCCAACGTGGAAGTGGAGCATGGTTGATGTCACTTTGGCGCAACCGGGAATTCGATGTTGTCATCTCAACCGAGTTATTTGAAGAACTCGTTGAGGTTTTGAAACGCCCACGGATTGCTCCCAAGATCGACCAACATCGCCAATATGCGCTATTGAGGCGATTACATCAAGATGCGATTTGGACTACGGGTGATATCGATGTTTCTGGTGGATTACCAGACCCCGATGATAATATGCTGCTCGGTGCGGCTTTGGAAACCAAAGCGGGATTTATCGTTACTTGGGATACTGCCTTGTTTGGCGAATATATGGGTGTGAGGATTATAGATCCTGATACATTTATCTCGCTTATTGTTCGCTGAAAGCGAGAAGAAACAACTCAGTTGTCGCGCCCGAGTGGTGAGGGGGCGAAAAGCATTTAGCTGAACTTGTGGCCGTACTGGCTAGACCTCAAATTCAAGAAATTTCTGTTGTGCCTTTAAATGATCTCACCCGCGGTATTGAGCGCTTTACATTGACTATTCCGGGAAAGCTGACACTCTCTGGTGCTTGTCGAGACCCCAAAGATGATAAATTCTTAGCTTGCTCTGTGGAAGGGGAAGCCCATTATTTGATTAGCAGTGATCGTGATTTGTTGGAAATGAAAAGGTTCCAAGATATAGCCATCCTCAATCCTGGTCAAATTTTGCTAGCTTTGGAATTATATTCCATGGATGCTGATGAAATGGTAAAGCGCTTTGAGCACGAAGCACTTATTGGTATCCGAGAAAGAGTCCCCCTTGAACAGAATACTTTGAAAAGATTGGATTCAGCACTCAAACAATAGCAACTTTTAACTCATATTACGCATAATGGGACTTAATTTACTCTTCCTCCGAATAGAATCCTTCAGAGGTGTCATTCCGAGCGACTCTCCGAAACCTCTCCAAATTTCTCAGAACAGAGCGAGGAATCCCTATGGTGACACTTTCTAACGGGTCTTCTAAGGGATTCCTCGGCGCTGTTGGAATCTACTTTTGAAGGCTCTGGCAACCGCCGCTTCTCGGAATGACATCGCAAGGTATCCGGTTTTCTTAATCGACTCCATTTGGCTGACAACCTAAATGTGCGTACCATGAGTTCTTAATACAATATAGAAGAGCCGTCACTTCCATTGAGAAGAACGGCTCTTCTTCATACATATGCGGTTTTTTTTCTTAGTCCGCACCAACACCAACAGGGGTGAAAACTGAAGGACTTGGGATAATCAGGGGTTGGTCCTGTAATTGTTCTTCTGCGTTTGGTGCACTGATCGAGTCAAATTGACTGGAACCAGCCAGAGTATCTATCGCGGACCGTTCCGTGATCACACGAGCGATTTTGCCATCCACCATCTGGATCACTTTGTCGACATATTTGCACATGCGCAGGTCATGGGTGACCATGATGCCGGCCTTGTTCTGTTCGTGGATCAGATCAGCGAAAATGCCCACTACCTGGTTGGCGCGCTCGGTGTCCAGGTTGGCGGTGGGCTCGTCGGCGAGCACCACGCTGGGGTTGTGGATCAGCGCTCTTGCAATGGCCACTCGCTGCTGCTGACCGCCAGAAAGCTGCGAAGGAAGGTTGTTGAGGCGATCTTCCATGCCGAGACGGGTTAATAAATCTGCTGCACGCTTACGTCCCTCACGGCCATTGCGTTTGTTCAGGCGTAACATCAACTCCACATTTTCCTGGGCGGTTAGATAAGGTACCAGGTTGTTGGCCTGAAACGTAAAGCCGATCTTTTGGCGGCGGAAACGCGTGCGTTGGATATCATTCATCTGGTTTAGATCCTGGCCATCGATGATCAGTTGACCTTCAGTGGCATTCAGTAAGCCAGCCAGCATAGCCAGCATGGTGGTTTTCCCAGAACCGCTGGGGCCGACCAAACCGATGAACTCTCCTGAACCAACGCTGATCGAAACGTCATCGACTGCCTTCACGACCAAATTCCCGCTGTCATAAATCTTAGTTACGTTTAGAGTTTCTAGAATATTTTTCGTCATTGTGTTACCTTCAACTTATAAACTTGCCACTTGTATATTGATACTTCCAATCTACATTCCCAATGCCGTCAGAGGTTCGACTTTGAGAGCCAGCCGGATGGAAACCATGCCGCCGATGGGACCAATCAGCAGCAGCGACGCTAGTGCAGTCAGGATAGACGTTCCGGTAAATAGTATTGGGATCCCCGAAGGTAGTCCCATTGCTAAACCTAACGTGCTCAAGCTGCCCAAACCCACCCCAAAGAGGGTCACAAGGATGATCTGCAGAACGGCCGCATTGGCCACCGTATGATTGGATGTGCCAATCGCTTTGAGCATGCCGATTTGTGGTACTTTCTGCAGCGTTTGTATTTGGAAGAAACCACCAATCACTAAGATGCCAATCAGGAAAGTGAATCCTTTTTGTGTGTTGAGCGTATTCTGCTGTGCAGCATAACCCGGAGCAGACTTGTATGCCGTTACGATGTCGGTGACTTCAATACCATCAATACGATTTTCAAGGAAACGCGCCATGGGCTCGAAAGCTGATGGATCATCTAATTTCACAGCTAGAATGTTGGGAACGATAGCAGCACCATTGCTTTCAACATCTGCCTTGGGACGAACATCATCCCAGATTTGTAGGGAGACGAAAATCGAGGGCTGGAAGAAGTATTGCTGGCCATCGCTGATGCCGGCGATTTTCAGTTGGAAGAACTCATCATCGGTGCCTTGGGTGGACTTCAGGGTAAGTGTATCCCCAACACCTACGCCAGCTTGCTCGGCGATGCGTTGGTCTATGACGACCACTTTACTTTGTTTGGTACGGATAGGGTCACCCTGGTATGCCGGAGGGGAACCAGGTTTGCCAGGCTCTACACCTACCAGAGAAACGTCAATGTCTTCGATGCCCTCTGGGAATACCAGTGTGGTATTGCTGAAGGCAATTGCACCTACCTCGGAAACCCCTTCCCACCGGCGCACATTTCTGAGAACATCGTATTCCAGGCGGCTTTCGATGGTCGAGTAGCCAGTATCTTCCTGGAAAACCAGTACTTGGGCGTCTATTTTTTCCAAGTATTCTTTATTAGCAGATGCCAGGCCTTCGCCCAGTCCAGCAGTGAACAAAACCAGGAAGGTGATCAAAGCGATCACTAGGCTGAACAAGAAAAAACGCCCCTTGTTGCGCCAGATTTCTTTGATACTCAGATAAATTGCCATTTTTCTCCTCAATTTCCTCTTAACTTCGTTGATTTAGCACACATCTTATCTGAATATCTATATTTTGTCAAGTATTTGAACATATATATTTCATGAGTAAATGATGAGAGCCTGAGAGAATGCTTTAGAAGACGAAAATTTATTGCGATAATATTCTTGGTAATTTGGCAAATCCTTTGATGGCGCTTTCTACTATACCCAATGGTTGAACTGCTCAATTAATTTGACAAATTTGCTCCGATTATATAAAATAAGCTGAAATATTTTGGCCTGGGAGGGGCATGGCTGCTTATCTGTGAGGTGATAAGATGAAATTCGCGCCGGATCGTGAAAAACAAAAAGAAGTTTATATGGATTACTTCACCAAACGTAGTATCGATACCAGTTGTATTGTTTGTGGGAGCGAGGATTGGTTCATCGGCCGCACGGGGCCTGAATTCGAAGTGGAAGGCGAACGCACCATCATTCCTGTGGAGTTGATCTGCAATTTTTGTGGTCGCATTGCCCTTTACGATGCCTGGGTGATCGGCCACGACTAAATTTGAGGCCTCGATAACGAAAGGTATGCTATTTGCGGGTACTCGCAAGGGTAGGCTGATCTTCCCAGCGATGTGTCTTGGCAGTGCAAGAGTCTGCGCCTATTTGAACAGCTCGCTACCGCCCAATGTCCAATTGGCACTCCGGATGAAACCCATGATCCCGATAAAGCCCTTAGCTGGAATTTGATTGAGGATTGTTTGCCCCCCACCTCGTCGCTGGATGCAATTGTGAGTGAATAGCTTGTGGAATGACCCAACTTCTTTCTTCACGACGAAGCCCGCTGGATTGCCATTGCGTGAAGATTGACTTCCAATGTGAAAAAAGTGCTTCTCCATGAAGCGGTATACCCCAATGCAGTGCTTCGAGTACAGTCAGGTGATACTTGTCCATCATTTGTTCCCACTCAACCAATGTATAACCAACTACTTCGATGGGAGTAGTACCGTCTCGCAGGCGATTGAGTTCGTAGAGGCGCCGGATAAAATTCCTTGGCAATCCATCCCCTATTACAATTAAATCGATATCGCTAGTAGGAGAATTCGTTCCACGCGCATATGAGCTGTGCAGAATGATACTGGTTGGATTAAATTCTTCTCTAACACGCTGGCAATATCCTTCAATTTGATTTTGATATCCGGGAAGATCAGCTATTGTTTTCATTGGTATTTGAATTTACGAACCCCATAATTTTCTGGGCATCATCTAACGCTTGTTGGGCGTCAATCAGTACACTATAAAAAGCCGAAAGCCATAAAAACACCCCTTTGAGGCAATTTCAAAGGGGTGTTTAGATAACAGTTGAAACTGGAATGCTTACGGCTCAGGTGTAGCCTCCACTTCTTCTTCGGCATCAGGAGCTGCTGCTGGAGCGGCCTCGTCGGCCTCGCCAGCCTCTTCTGCAGGGGGTTCCGAGAGCGCTGCGGCCTCGTCAGCGGTTTCGGGCATACCGGCCAGAACCCAACGTTCGAGCATATCGATATATTCTGCTTTGAGTTCCTTGCTGGGCGGCATGGGCCCGATGATCTCTTCTCCGCTGGCGTCGAAGACCGATTCGCGGTACAGCGTGATGATGATATAGCTTTCCAGGTCACCGGCAACCACATTCTTGTCGACATTTTCACCAGTGGTGAGAATTTCTTCGTAGGTCTGCATCAGGTAGTCGTTGTTCTCTTTTCCGGGGCGGTGGCAGGAGACGCAATAGCGTTTGACTACAGCTGAAATGTGCACCTCATAAGATGGCACTTCACCCTCTCTTAATGAAGGGATGCCGAAAATGGCCTCCTCAGGGATTTCCGCGCGCTCATCCCAGGTGTAGCGCATAAAGGTCACAATGGCATCGATCTCTCCTCGTGACAATTCTCCACCATACCCCAAACCATAGGGTGGCATGCCTAGATCTTGCTGGCCCAAGTCGATGATGTTGAAGAGCGTCTCATCGGTACGGGTCCACATTTCATCTTGGGAGTTGATGGGTTTCAGGATGACACCTTCCATGCCTTCAACCCCAACGACTTCACCCCCCTCACCATCGGGCTGGTGACATTCCGCGCACCAAATGGAGTATAGATCCTGTCCCTGGATGACCTGTTCGGCAATAGAACCAGCTAGAGCGACCTCCTCCTGCTCAGGAGTGGTGATCACAGCCCGGACGGTCAGCCCGACAATGCCGATGACGACCAAGCCCATCACTGTAATGCCTACTTTTCGCTTCTTCCAGTTGCGGTAAGGATTCCTATCGATGAAGGGCAGCAGGAATAGAACCAGGACAGCGATCCCAGGGATCAAGGCTGTCCCCACCCATTCTATCGACCCCGGAATGAATTTGAGGAATTCAAATAGAAACAAGAAGTACCATTCCGGACGCGGAATGTAATTGGCATCATTAGGATCAGCTTTGGGTTCTTGAGCAACCCCAAAAAAGGCAGCCAACCCAACCAGTAGTATGAACAACCCAAATGCGACAATCAGGTCTTTGTAGATGATATCTGGCCAAAATTTGACACCCTTTTGTTTGGCAGCTAGATATTTTTCGTGATATTTACTCTTGAAATCTTCGTTCACGATATGTCTCCTTCCCCTGATACCTTATTCATCCTCGCCAGGGATGTTTGAGATGCCCTGGCGGACAACGAGATACATATGCACGCTGATCATCAGCACAATGCCGAGAGGTAGAATCCAGATATGGGCGGAGAAAAAGCGGGCTAAAGTCACTGCGCTCAAGTCTGTACCGCCACGTAAGGCTTTGAGAATAAATTCCCCTATGAAAGGGACAGTTCCGGCGATCTCAGTGCCTACAGTGGTAGCCCAGTATGCTCTTTGGTTCCAGGGTAGCAAATAGCCTGTGAAGCCCATCCCAAGCGTGAAGAGCAGTAATAAGACACCCGTCAGCCAGGTGATTTCGCGGGGGTATTTGTAGGCACCATAGAAAAAGGTGCGCAGCATGTGAATGAAGACAACCACGACCATCACGCTGGCTCCCCAATGGTGGATACCCCGGATCAGCCAGCCAAAGGCAACCCCATTCATGATGTATTGAATGCTGTCATAGGCTTTGTCGGGAGAGGGGACGTAATACATGGTCAGGAATATGCCAGTGATGCCCTGCATCACTGCCAGGAACAAACTGGCGCTACCCAAGGTAAACCACCAATTCACCTTGGGAACTTTTCGGTCAAGTACCGTGCCGTAAATTGCCTCCAGGCCGAGGCGTTCATCTAACCAAGCAAAGATTTTTTCAGCCATAATTACCCTTCCGTGAGGTGAATGAGAATGTTGCCCTCTTCGACCTTGAACTCAAATTCATCCATAGGTCGTGGGGGTGGCCCATAGATGACCCCACCTTCAAGTTCGAATTGGGCATCGTGGCAAGGGCAGATATACGCCTGAGCCTCTTCGTCCCATTTGACGCGACAACTCAGGTGAGTGCACACGTTGGAGATGACTTTCAATTCTGATGCGGATTTTCTCACAACGTAAACACCATAGCTGTTGGTCGTACGTTCCCAGCCGTTGACTTTTGTGCGTGTAAAGCTGAATAACTTTGGCGTGCCAATGGGGTATCCATCCAGGGCTCCAAGAGAAATCCAATCATCGATTTCTTGGCTTTCTAGCGCAGGGGAGATGATATAGCCAATGATAGGCAGGCCTACAATCGCTCCCATGATGGACCCCAGGAAAGCCATCACGATTTTTGAAAAATCACGACGACTTAGATTGGGTGAAGAGGTCTTCTTTGTCATTCGTACCTCCTGAGTATTGGTGAATTGTGAACGGCCAATCGTGAATTGTGAATGGCGTTGTTCATAATTCGCCATTCACAATTCATAATTCACTATTCCTAAGATTAGTATTATAAATCAGAAGATTGGGAATGTTGAGGATACCTGAAACTAACAATGCATGCAATCTGTCACTTAATCCTTACATCATTAAGTGCCATAATTATTTGCAGTCTTTCTAGGAATCGCCGGGGTAACTCTCAGATTTTGGGGGATGTGGGGTGCACATTTGGGGAAGTGCACCCCACATCCCTCTAAATCTGGACATTACCAAGGGAATTCCTAGAAACCCAAAACGTATTCTTTGATGCGGTTATAATATCGGGGATCTCGCAATACTTTCTACTTACTACCTCACGATAAGAGGAGGCTCTTTATGGCGCTTGATAGGAAAGTTGGATTCTTCGAAGGGTTGAGATACAAAGGAGGAGGGCCGATGCTGGCCTGGATTCTCCACCGCATCTCGGGCCTGGGCATGATCGTTTTCATCAGCTTGCATGTTATTGCCTCGTTTTTTACGCAAGAATTGGGCAGTGACTGGGCGATTGCGATTAATATTATCTACGAGTCGGTTTACTTCCAACTATTCATTGTCTTTTCGGTGCTGTACCATGGCATTAATGGAATGCGGATTATCATTCTAGATCTGTGGCCCCGTATGCTTGAATACCAAAAAGAAATGACCTGGTTGCAATGGATGATATTCATTCCCATTTATGGTCTGACCATTTTCATCATGATTCAGCGATTGATCACTGGTGAGTGACAGGAGGCGCAATATGCAAACAAGAAAAGTCCCTCATCCTGGTTGGAATATTGAGTACTTGATGTTCTTATTCACTCGCCTGTCAGGTTTGGCTTTTTTCCTTTTGGCAGTTGTGGGTATGTCAGCAGCTCTGATTATGGGTGCGCGTTACCAAATGGACCTTGGAACCCTGATGCGCTGGACCTTCTTCCCCAACCCCAATCATGTGCTCGATAGCAATATCCCCGACGTGTCCTTTGGATGGGCCAACGGTTTCTGGCAAATTATGCAGTTCCTGATGATTTTCTTTGGGGGAACCCATGGTTTGAATGGTTTACGAGTTGTGTTGGAAGATTATATTTCCGGACAGTTCTGGCAAATCTTAATTCGATTACTCATCTTCGTGCTTTGGATTTTCATGATCCTGGTATCCGTATTCGTGGTATTGGCATCCTGAGGCCTGTTGGAGATTTAAATATGAAAACGCATCAATACGAAGTACTGATCGTTGGGGCTGGTGGCGCTGGTCTGATGGCGGCTTTGTACGCCTCCAAGGGGGCCAGCACTGCTGTGCTCAGCAAGCTGTATCCCACACGTTCTCATACTGGAGCAGCCCAGGGAGGTGTAGGCGCTGCATTGGGCAATGCCGAGGAAGACCGTCCGGAATGGCACACCTTTGATACAGTCAAAGGGAGTGACTACCTGGGCGACCAAGACACTATCGAGTTCATGTGTGAGGCAGCGCCTCAGGTTGTCTATGAGTTAGAGCATATGGGCTTACCTTTCTCTCGCAACCCCGATGGGACCATTGCCCAACGTCCTTTCGGTGGGCACACCAATAACCTCACCGGAAAGCCGGTTACGCGAGCCTGTTACGCAGCGGACCGTACTGGTCATATGATCTTGCAGACGCTTTACCAGCAGTGCATCAAGAATAAGGTTACATTTTTTGATGAGTACCATGTTGTCGATTTGATCACTGTGAATGGCTCGACAGCGGGTGTCATTGCCCTTGAGTTGGCGACCGGCGAATTGCATATCTTCCATGGTAAGACAGTCATCTTCGCTACCGGAGGTCATGGGCGCGTGTGGGAAGTGACCTCGAACGCATATGCCTATACTGGCGATGGTGTTGCGATTACATTGCGCCGCGGTATCCCTGCCGAGGATATGGAATTCTTCCAATTCCATCCCACCGGCATCTATCGCATGGGTATTCTGATCACCGAGGGTGTGCGAGGCGAAGGAGGCGTATTGCTCAACGATGAGGGCGAACGCTTCATGGACCGCTACGCTCCCACAGTCAAAGATCTGGCCTCACGTGACGTGGTCAGCCGGGCCATGTACCTGGAGATGCAAGACGGGCGCGGGATTGGTGGGAGACGATATCTCTATCTAGATGTCACCCCTGAAACGGTCAATAAATATGCCGCCTCTGATGGACGTACACGACCTGATGGTACGCCTTTCAAAGTGACTGCTGAAGAGATCCTTGCTAAGCTGCCGGATATCATCGATTTCTGCCATACATATCTTGGCGTAGACCCGGTCACGCAACCCATGCCAGTGCAGCCCACGGCACACTATGCCATGGGAGGTATCCCCACCAACGCTCGCACTGAAGTATTCATCGATGAGAAGGACACCATCATGCCGGGTCTGTACGCTGCTGGTGAAGCAGCTTGCGTTTCTGTGCACGGTGCTAACCGTTTAGGCACAAACTCGCTGCTGGATATTGTCGTCTTTGGCAAAGAAGCTGGTTTGAGGGCGGCTGAATTCTCTCGAGGGGCTTCCTTCCAGCACTTGCCAGGGGATGCGTTAGATTTCGCTCGCGAGCAATTCGATCGCTTACGCAATGGCAGTGGAAAAGAGAAGGCTGCCGACATTGCCAAAGAGATGAAAGAAGTCATGAATGACCATGTAGGCGTCTTCCGTGTGGAAGAAGGCATGTCCATGGCACTTGATAAGGTGCGTGAGTTGAAAGAACGATTCAAAGAGGTGCGCGTTGGTGATCCAGGCAATGTCTACAATACCGACTTGCTGAATATCTGGGAATTGAGCAATCTGCTTGACCTGGCTGAGGTTACCGCTGCTTCAGCGTTAGCCCGTAAAGAGAGCCGCGGTGCTCATGCGCGTGACGATTACCAAGAACGCGACGATAAGAAATGGATGAAGCATACCATGGCCTGGTTGCATGACAATGATGTTGTGCTCAAATACAAGCCGGTCACGATTACGGATTACAAGCCAATGAAGCGGGAGTACTAGGAGCGAGCTATGAAAGTCACACTAAAGATCTTTCGCTATGACCCTGAAAAGGACAAGAAGCCTCACTATGATAAGTTTGTCGTTGAAGCTGAAGGCACCGATCGTATTCTAGATTTATTAGAGTGGATCAAGGATTACCAAGATGGGACGCTCTCTTACCGCCGCTCGTGCGCCCATGGTGTTTGCGGATCGGATGCCATGCGCATCAATGGCGTCAATCGCCTGGCTTGCAAGGTGTTGGTCAAAGATGTTGGTAAGAAGGTTACCATCGAGCCCATTTTAGGTATGCCAGTTGAAAAAGATTTGATTGTCGATATGGAGCCCTTCTTCGATCACTACAAATCGGTGATACCTTATTTTGTGGGGGGTGAGGAGAATCCTCAGAAAGAACAGTTGCAAAGCCCAGAGGATCGCGAGCGCTTTGATGATACGACCAAGTGCATCCTGTGTGCGGCCTGTACAACATCATGTCCATCCTTCTGGGCGAATGGCGAGTACGTCGGTCCGGCAGCCATGGTCAATGCGCATCGGTTTATCTTCGACAGCCGTGATCAAGCCGCAGCTGAACGGCTCAAGATCCTCAATGATCAGTATGGTGTTTATCGTTGCCACACCATCTTCAACTGTACCGATGCTTGCCCGCGCGAAATTCAAGTAACCAAAGCGATTGGCGATCTCAAGAAAGCGATTGCAACTTCTCGGTTAGACTAGTTGACAGTGAATTCGAGTGCTCCATATATTTGGGGCACTTTTGTATTAATTTCACATTCTTAAAAAATTTAGATGGCTAAACAGATAATGAAATGGTTCTCTTGGAATCGCCGGGATATCTCCCAGATTTTGGGGTATGGGGCGTGCTCCGCACGCCCCATACCCCAAAATCTAGACATTACTACGGGAGTTCCTAGAGAGCTAATGAAATTGTCAGCAGGAGAATGCATTTTCTAGGTATAATCTTTTTAACTCATTGAGGATTCAATAACTATCGATGGATCTAACCCAGGAATATTCTCGCCCTCCGGAAATTTTGATTGCTGATGATGATCACTTCATTAGGGATTTACTGGAAACCTACTTGACGGATGCAGGATGCAATGTTAGTGCCTTTGTCAATGGAGAAGAGGCTTGGGAAGCTGTTCAGACAATAAATCCTGATCTGGTGCTCTTGGATATTCGTATGCCAAAGATGGATGGCCTGACTGTCTGCAGAAAGCTCAAAAGCAATCCTGAAACCCAATTCATCCCAGTGGTGATTGTTACCGCTTTAGATGCGGAAGATGAAGAACTCAATGCCATCGAAGTTGGAGCAGATGACTTCATTACCAAGCCTTTTAACTCCGTCATCTTGCTGACCAGGGTGCGATCTCTGCTACGCCTAAAGAGGTTGCACGATGACCTAGAGAGTCGCAATGAGCTATTGGGACAGGTTCTAAACCGCTACGTTGATCATGAAATCGCTGATGTCATTCTCACTGATCCAGATCGGCATTTGAAACTTGGAGGAGAAACCCGCGAGATAACCGTGCTGTTTGCTGACCTGCGCGAGTTTACTCAATTTAGCGCTTCGCGCCCTGCTCCACAGGTGGTTGATATCCTCAACCTGGTGTTCAACGAAATGGTCGAGTTGGTCTATGAAAACAAGGGTACCTTCGACAAATTTCTGGGAGACGCCATCATGGCCTTCTATGGCGCGCCCATCAGCGGTGAGAACGATGCCTGTCGTGCCTTGAGAACTGCATTAGAGATGCAAGAATGTTTTAAACGTCTGCAAGCCGAAGCACCAGATCAACTCCTCCGACTACTGGGATTAGGAGCTGGGATTCATTCTGGCGAAGCGATTGTTGGCAATATCGGCTCTGAGCGCCTTATGGATTACACCGTGATTGGTGATACCGTCAATGTTGCACGTCGTTTGCAAGAGTCTGCTAAGCCTGGGGAGATCTTGATCAGCGATACTACTTATCAATTGGTGCCGCAAGCTGAAGTCGAGTTCCTGGGCCCCCAATATCTGCATGGGCGCGATAGCTTGGTAGATGTTTATACCTTGCTAGGTTTGCCAGACTAAGCCCAGGGTGCTATAATTTCCCCGCATCTTTCAGGATGTATGCCCCAGTAGCTCAATAGGATAGAGCAACTCCCTCCTAAGGAGTAGGTTGTGGGTTCAATTCCTACCTGGGGCACTGATCAGAAAAGAACCGATCCAAATGAATTGGATCGGTTTTCATTTACGTTATGGTTTGAGCAGCGGGATAAGCTAGATGAGTTTCATTTAGGGATGATGATCATGATCGTAATCACTCAAAATGCCATATTCTCCTGTCTCAGTGTCAGCAAATAAGAAGTTCTTGGGCGGAAAATAACTCAGCAGTGAAAATGCCAGCACCATAATGACCAACCCAGCGATGGCGAAATTCTTGGTAATGGGCTTCATTTTCTCGGTCTTTGTCAGGATCCTTAAGCTAATCCATTGACCGCTAATAATTGAAAGGATAAAAATGATCACGTCGGCCCATAATAAATGGATGCCTGTCATGCTGGTGTAGCCGTAAAACAGGATCGTGATCATAACTGGCATGGTAAATAAACCGGCGGATTTTGCGACAAGAAAATTGTTGGTTTCCTGCTTAAGGAACGGATATTCAATCAGCGCGTAAAAAAAGCCTGGCCAGAAGGCCATTTTGAGATGTTCCCAGAGACTTTCGTTGACTGGGGCGATCAAGGCAATCGGCCGCCAATAGTCAGTCCACTCAAACCAGTAGTGAAGAGTTGCACCTAAACCAACGATAAAGAATACGCCAATGATCTCCCAGCGTTGAACTTTATTCATGAGCTACTCCCTTGATTGTGTTGGATTCTTCCCTTTCCAAAATACTGCAAATATTTATTCGAAGTATCTCCTCAAAAATTGCTAAAGATCGGTGGAATGCAGGGATCCCTGGATGATTCCAACACCCATCTGAGTTTACGGATCGACTCTTACTGAGGTATATTATAAACGACCGTGAAAAATTGGATTGTTGTTGGTTCATTGCTGGTGCTAAATCTTAGGACGCCTTTGGTAATATCAGGTGACTGTCAGCTAGAATTTCCTCATAGACAGCTAGTTTCGTATAAGAAATGTCAACTTTCAGACGAGAAGCCCGAAAATAGGCGGATACAGTGGTGCTCAGCACCACTGTATCCGCCTATTTTCGGAAGTTCTCGCGAAGTTGATATTGTCGAAGTAGGGTAGGTATCGCCGGTGTTGCCTGGCAGCGGCTTTCCAATTCTGGAAATTTCCAGGAAAAAGCGCAAAATCAAAACGTTTAAGCCACGTAGTGCAGCGAAACTGTTATGGAATTGTTTTATTTCCAATCCAAGGTTTTAGTATTATTTGGTTGACGAATGCCCGGGTGCCCCCCTCACTTGGGCATTTGTCGCGTTTTAGCGCTTAAAAAGAAACCTGGCTTCTCACAGAAACCGGGTTTCTTGGTTGATTCTATTTTCCAGGGCTTCGGCCTGGCGGAACTCATCTGGAGTGTTCAGATTCATAAAGGTGAATCCAGTTGGCTCGAGTTGTTTGAGTATTTTGGGGGAGAGATAGCGAATATTGACTTCCTGGTGCCAGGAGATCATGCGCCATTTGTCAGCTTGAATGGCGGCTTCGACGGCGGGAAGGCAGGCCTGGCGCCGATAGACGGCGTGCAAAGGTTCAAGGCCGTGTTCAGTTTTCGGGATGACAGCAGCGACTTCAGTTTCCTGTAAGATATCACTAGCCGCGGAAAGGATATTTGCCGAGGCAAAAGGCATATCGCAGGCTACCAGGGCGATCTTTGGGTGGGTTGCCACTTTCAGGGCTGTGTACAGTCCCCCAAGGGCACCGCGTTCCGGGATCACGTCTGGGAACAGGGGCATGCCTAAATAGCGGTAGCCCTCTGGGAGGTTGGTAACGATCACCACTTCATCGGCAATAGCTGACAGCCTCTCCAGGATGCGCTCGATTAGGGGGCGTCCCAAAAAGGGCATCAAAGCTTTGTCCTGACCCATGCGGTTGGATTGTCCGCCGGCCTGAATTACAAGAGATAGCATAATTGCGATTATAATGGATGTATGCAAACAGTTGAAGAAAAGCTCGATGCCCTGACCCGGCAAGGAGAACTCTACGAACGCCTGGATGACGACGCAGTGCGCTGTTACGCTTGCGGACACCGTTGTTTGATCCGTGAAGGACGGCGAGGCATCTGCAAGGTGCGCTTCAACCAGGGGGGCGAGTTGAGAGTGCCCTGGGGGTACGTGGCTGGTTTGCAAGTGGACCCCATTGAAAAGAAACCCTTCTATCATCTATTATCTGGGGGTGATGCCCTGAGCTTTGGTATGCTGGGATGCGATTTCCATTGTTCGTATTGTTTCCCTGGTGATACTGTGGTATTGACGGATCGCGGCCCTATTTCCCTTTCGGATGCTTTTGATTTTGCGCAAATGTGTGGGCAACACCACGATGGTGAAATTGCTTATCCAACAGACATAAACGCCGTTACAGCTTCAGGATCTTTAAAGCCCATTCGGGCGGTTTTTAGGCATTCATACCAGGGGTCTTTAGTAACCATCCAACCTTATTATTTTCCTGAATTGCAATGTACACCAGATCATCGCATCTACGTGACAGATGATGTTGCGACTGCCCCGAAACCCATACCGGCTTTTCAAATCACTGAGAACCATTACCTAGCTATTCCACGCTCATATTCTATTTCTGAAGATCAAGTAATCGATGGACAAAAGGTATTGTCTGATATTCAGGTCACTTACAAAGTGCGCTGGGATCTAACCCCTGAGGATCGTGAATTTATTGTTGCGGAAACTGAACTAGGAAAAACATCCCGACAAATTGGGGCAGTTTTGGGTAAAGATGCGTCTTATATCCGTCATGTTCGAAGTAAACAGGCGCGCGGAAAAACCTCTGATACCCGAACAAGAGGCCCATTTGTTGAAAAAAATACCATACGTTTTCCAAATGAACATTTTCCTGGAATACCACTATCTATCCCCCTTGACGAAAAACTGGCCCGGTTGTTTGGTTTCTACTGTGCTGAAGGATGTGTTGTTACTTCTAAGAGTCGCCCTAATAGCCATATATTGAACTTTTCATTTTCTCACCAGGAACTCAAAGCGGCTAAGGAGATTGTACAATTGTTGTGGGAATGCTTTGGAGTGAACGCAAAAATCGTAAAAAGAGATACATCTGTAGGAGTCGCAGTAGGGAAAGCTTCTCTGGCTTTGCTTTTTAGGGAACTTTTTGGAGGTAAAGCTCGTCAGAAACGAATTCCAGAACAGATTTACAACGCGCCAACAGAAATCGTGGGGTCATTTATTAACGCTTTTGTAGCTGGAGATGGACATCGCTACCCAAATGGCAAAGTAAGTGTTACTACTGTCTCACCTGACCTTGCCTATGGGATATCCTGGCTTGTGCTTAGATTTGGATATCTTCCTTCTCTTTACATTAAGAACAGATCGAGGCGAGGAGTTATATTGGGGCGTGAAGTCTCTCAGGCACCTAATCAATTTACAATCGTATGGTATGAAGGAGCGTCCCTTTCGCGTCGATTAGTTGAAACCGAAGATTTTTATCTAGTACCGCTGAAACGCGTTGCAACCGTTGAGTACAGCGGGGAGGTTTTCAACATGGAAGTTGAAGATGAGCATAACTACCTGGCTGGTTTCTTTGCAGTTAAGAACTGCCAGAACTGGCTCAGTTCCCAGACGCTGCGGGACCCAGCATCGGATTCTTCGGGGAGGCATATTCGACGCATCACTCCGCAGGAACTGGTGGATTACGGCCTGCGTGGTGGCGCGGAAGTTGTCGCCTCTACCTATAACGAGCCTTTGATCACCTCTGAGTGGGCAGTGGCGATTTTCAAATTGGCACAGGCTGCGGGCATGAAGTGCGTCTTCATCTCAAATGGCAACGCTACTCCCGAAGTCTTGAATTACCTGCGCCCATATCTGGCGGGCTATAAGATCGATTTGAAGACCATGCAGGATAAGCAATATCGACGCCTGGGAGGGGTGCTGGAGCATGTCTTGGACAGTGTTCAGCGCGCCCATGGTCTCGGTTTGTGGGTGGAGGTAGTCACCCTGGTGGTGCCTGGTTTCAACGACAGCAACGACGAACTGATGGATGCCGCCCGATTTATCCGCTCAGTTTCGCAAGATATCCCCTGGCATGTCTCCGCTTTCCACCCTGATTACAAGATGACCGATCCGCCACGTACCTCGGTGGAGACTTTGCGCCGTGCTGCTGAGATCGGCCAGGAAGCGGGCTTGCGTTATGTTTACGCTGGCAATATCGCTGGAAGTCTCTCTGAATATGAGCATACTACCTGTCACCAGTGTAAAACGTTACTGGTTGAGCGTTATGGATATGTTATCCTTTCTTATCATCTGACGGCTGAGGGCACCTGCCCTCGGTGCAATTCGAAAATCCCTGGTATTTGGACCGACCGTCCAGACCAGGTGCGCATCGGCGGACCTGGATTCCCTAGACTTGTGAGGTGAACTGTGAGCGACAACCCCTATCAACGCTTAGCCCAACGCTTAGATGCACTACCCAATGGGTTCCCCCCAACAGAGGATGGCGCTGAACTGCGCCTGCTGGAAAAGATCTTCGCGCCTGAACAAGCTGACTTGGCTGCGCAACTGCGCATGACGAGAGAAACTCCTGAGCAGCTCGCCGAGCGCATTGGCGGCGATGTCCATGAGTTGAAGAAACAGCTCAAAGCCATGGCACGCAAAGGGTTGATTACTGTAGGAAGAGGCGATGGAGGCGTGGCCTACGGATTGCTGCCCTTTGTTGTTGGCATCTATGAATTCCAGATCAGCCGCATCGATGCTGAAATGGCGCAGTTGTTCGAGGATTACTACCAACAAGCATTTACGGGTATGTTATCGGTTGAACCCTCCGTACACCGCGTGATCCCAGTTAATGAGACAGTAAAAACGGGTATGGAAGTGCGTCCTTTCGAAAGTGCAACGGAAATCATCAACATTGCAGGTTCTTGGGGTATCCAGGATTGCATCTGTCGCAAACAGAAGGCGTTGATCGATGACCCCTGCGATCATCCAATTGATAACTGTATGGTTTTCCACAATCGCACAGATGCGTTTGCGAATATCGCGCATATCACAACCCTCACCAAGGAAGAATCACTGGCGAAGTTACAAGAAGCCGCCGATGCAGGGTTGGTGCATTCGGTAAGCAATACCAAAGAGGGAATATATTATATTTGCAATTGCTGCACATGCTCTTGCGGTATCTTACGCGGCATGGCCGAGATGGGCATTGCCAATGTGGTGGCGCGCTCGGCGTTTGTCAATACTGTGGATGATGATCTCTGCCAGGGATGTGAAGATTGTATTGAATACTGTCAGTTCAATGCATTGGCTCTACATGATGATGCTCTGCTGATCGATATAAATACAACCTCGTGTGTAGGCTGTGGGGTGTGTGTGCCCGTATGCCCGGAAAACGCCTTGAGCCTTGTAAGACGGCCTGAAGAGGATGTGCTACCAATCCCTATTACCGAAGAAGAGTGGCTGGCAGACCGCGCCGCAGCCAGGGGGTTAGATATGAGTGCGGTTTTGTAAAAGATTAGCACTGCTCGGGCCAAAGGCCTCGCAAGAAGCATGCCCAAAAATAGGGTGGGTTGCATTCGCAACCCACCCTATTTTTGGGCTTATTCTGTTCGAAACTTAGCGCCTTATTTGGGCGCGCATGACGAAGCGGTCGCTGCCGCCGAAGCGATATTTGTAGATCTCGTCGCCGCGCATCATATCGAAGTGCTGGCGGCCATTTTCGATAGATAATTCGATCAGATAGGCCAACAATACCCAACCAGGGGAGAGGTCATTGAATTTGAAGTTGATCCCTGAGTTATAAACCCAAATCTGATTGTCGTAATCGAAGTTGAGATAGGCAGCAGCCTTTTCATCGCCCACGGTCAGGAAGGCTAACTGTAGCCAACCCTGGCGGAAAGCAGTATGCACCGATGCACGCATTTGAGAGCGCATCACCTCGCTGAGGAAAGCTTCCTTTTCGGTATCATAGGCCATCAGATCGAGGAAGGCGTTGATTTCGTCATCGAGGATGTTTTCGTCTTCGACGATATACCAATTCACTGGAACGTAGAATCCCTCGGCTCGGCGTAATTTGCGACGGATCTCACGGCGCTGTTTGCCCTGGATGCCCATCAAGTATTCTTCCCAGTCGCTGGCCAAGGCGATGCGGGGAGCGGGTTGCAATTTCTCTAAAGAATAGTGCAACCCTAATTTTCTGGCACCAGCCTCCAAAGTCGGAAGAGTAGGAGAATCATCTAAGATGTTATACCAATCCAAAACTTCCCACGCGGGCGCATCCGAACCTGTCAGGTGTTCCAACAAAGCATCTACAAAGGATGGTAATCCATCTTTCGATACGATCAGATCCAAATAGTCGGATATCTCGATGCTGCCCAAAAGCATTAGGGCTTGTTGGCCTATCAGATTTTCGGTGAGAAATAACGGAGCGATGCCAAGGAGTTCACCCTTTTCGTGGCGAGCAGTTACCACGTAGAGATCTCCATTTTGCCATTCTCCCCCACCTAGTGTTCTCCACCAGGTGGTCAAGTACTCGTACCGTAAGAATGGCACATTGTTAGCACTGTTCTCGAGGAGCTGGTTCCATTCGTCGGCAATCGTTTCTAGTTCAGGTAGAGTGCGTAGTATCTCTAGTTTCATGTTTTTATCGATATCTAAATGTTCTCCAGGAACCGCCGTTTGACGGATTTGGCTTTGGAGTTTCCTAGAGAACCGAATTGTTGGGTCTCTAGGAAACTCCAGGGTAGCTCCCAGATTTGGGGGTGTTGGGGGGGGGGGGGGGGGGGCCCCCCCCCCCCACACCCCCAAAAAAAAGAGAGGTTAGAGGAATGG
>CAZUSV010000044.1:6627-9352 GCA_964622645.1 uncultured Anaerolineales bacterium | reverse complement strand
CACCCTCCTCCCGCCCCCCCCCCCCCCCCGGGGGCGCCGCGGGGGGGGCGCGGGCCCCCCCCCCCCCCCCCCCCCCCCCCCCCCCCCCACCCCCAAATCTGGACATAACCATGGGAATTCCTAGAGACTCGAATTGTTGTCTTTTGGATTTTACCAGTATAATGGTGGTGGTGACGATTGCATCAGCGGTTTAGGGCACCCGACATATGACAACTTCCCTCGATTTGCTCTTACTTCCTCTGGTACGGCACGCTGGAAAAGATCGGCCGAAACTGCCAGGTCTATACTCTGCCCCTCCTCCGCGCAGAACCGCGCGAGGACGTTCCTCGGATCGTCTATTTATTTACCTATCGATAGAGGGTAATTTACCCTTGTCTCCCAAGGAATTGGACAAACTCTTGGCTCAAATGTCGGATGCTTACTACAAAGCCTCGGGTTCGTCGACAGCAGCGATGCGGGCAGTAGCAGAGGAACTGAATGAGTTGTTGTTGAAGCGTAATCTGAATTCCGTCAATCGGGGGCGACAGGGCATTGGAGTATTGGCTTTGGGCGTGGTGCGCTTCGATCGGCTTTACCTTTTGCAAAGTGGCTCTTCTCACGCTTATTTGATTAAGTCAACAGGGGCGCAACAATTCTATGATCCTTCAGATGCTGGGCGAGGTTTGGGGCTCAGCCGGGCGACAAATTTGCGTTTTCACCAGGCTGAGCTAAATCCTGGGGATGTGCTGCTTGTTTCTCCCAGTCCACCCAAGACCTGGAATACAACCACGCTGCGAAATATGCATGGGCTTTCTCCGGGAGATTTATACCGTCGCTTGATCCGACGCGCGGCTGGAGATTTAGAGGCTGTGTTGATGCTGACAAAAACCGGCAAGGGTGATCTGCGGCTAGTGACACCAAAACTTCCTCAGGGACAGCGTGATGCTGGAACTGATGAAATACAAACTCAAAAAGAAACAGTATCCCGGACGGTGCAGTCATCAGAGTCTGAGAAAGCTTTGCCACCTGAACCGATTTCTAGTATGGCGGAGGTATCCGGTATAGAGGTGTCCCCGATCAGGGAACCTGCTACTCTGGCTGTTGAACAGCCAAAACCTGAGCAGCCAAGTCAGCAACCTAAAAGAGAACCTCAAGGGAAACCTCTAGGGCACAGAATTGGCGTGCTATGGTCATCTACCATCGCGCCTGGATTGGGTACGATTGGTCGCGGGATTAGGAATGCACTGCGCCAGGTTACTCAGACCTCATCCACATTGCTGGAACGGATGCTACCCGATGAGAGCATGATGGCACTACCAGGATCCACGATGGCATTCATCGCCGTTGCAGTGCCTCTTGTTGTTGTTGCAGTTGCCGCAGTTGTATACTTCCAAAATGGTCGTGGAAGGTATTTCGAGAACTATGTTCTCCAAGCTCAAAAAGCATTCGACCAGGCTGAAATATTCGAACATACCAATGAAAAGCGGATTGCCTGGGAAGCTGCACTCGAATATTTGGATTTGGCGGAGACATATCAGGTCACTGAAGAAACGCAAACCCTGCGTAGTGCAGTTACGATTGCGCTGGATACATTGGATAATGTTGTGCGTGTGAGTTATAGCCCGGCACTGATCAGGGGATTACCAGATACAGTGGAGATCAAACGCATCGTCGTATCGATAGAAAATGATCTTTATTTGTTAGATGGTATTGAGGGGGTTGTGTATCGGGCTGAATATGACGAGGGTAGCTATAAGTTGGACGATCAATTCTATTGTGGGCCGGTACCACAACCACTGATTATCGGTCCCCTGGTCGACATCGTCGCGATTCCGCCTGGGTATCCGAATGGGGCAGTAGCCATTGGTATGGATGGCAATGGCAATCTAGTGCAATGCATCCCAGGGAATAATGAACAGCTTTCCTACGCTATGGCTCCTCCCGATTCCAGTTGGGGTACACCGAAAGCATTTTCATTGGATAGTGGGGATTTGTATATTCTTGATCCCCTGACAAGCTCAATTTGGATCTATGACGGCGCAAGCGAATTCCGTGATCGCCCCAACTTCTTTTTTGGCGACCAAGTGCCTTCGATGCAGGATGTGATGGATCTGACTGTCAGTGATGGGAAATTGTATTTACTCTATGCGGATGGCCACTTGATGACCAGTTACATCCGGGGAGATGATTATACTGACCCGGCGATGTATCAGGATCCGCGCGATGGTTATTCAGAAAGCCCCACTATGGCTGATGCAAGATTCAGTGAGATCCTATTTGCACCTCCGCCTGACCCGTCGATTTATATGTTAGATCCTGAGGGGCGATCGGTCTATCATTTCAGCTTACAACTGGTATACCAGAGGCAGTACCAATCTCTGGCACCATTACCTGAAGGTGAAGCGACAGCATTTGCGGTCGGCACGAATCACCAGGTTTTCCTGGCCTTAGCAGATAAGATCTACTCTGCTCTTTTACCTTGAGGGGGATGCCTCAAAGCCTTGCTCTGGGATTTGAAAGAAAAGGCAATGTTTGTAGTAGCAACTTCAGTTGCTTTTACGACCTTGGATGACTCAAATCGTCACTATGAGCCATCTATTGGGTTGTGTTTGTACTTCGACGAGGTCACATTCGCGAGAACTTCCGAAAATAGGGCTTGGCGGGGGGGGGGGCCCCCCCCCCCCCACCCCCAATTATGGGAGATAAACAAAAAAAATAAAAAATATAAGTGTGAATAGTAGCGGCG
>CAZUSV010000044.1:0-6617 GCA_964622645.1 uncultured Anaerolineales bacterium | reverse complement strand
TGGGGTGGGGGGGGGGGCGCCGCCCCCCGGCCAAGCCCTATTTTCGGTCTTCTCATCTACAATGTGACAATGTCAAGGTACTTAGGGACTCTGCGTGTTGGTGGGCCAAACTGTGTGAGTTGCCCGGGGTGGAGGTGCTTTCGTTGGCGGTAGAGTCACACTGGGCTCTTCAATGGCTTCAGTTGGGGCAGGCATTGTTTCGACAATCACCGTTGTGGTTGGTTCTGGTGTAGGGGTCGGAGTTAGAACGGGAAGCGATAATTGCCAGGCCAAGAAGGCCACGATTACAACGATTATCAAAGCAATTGCAGTTATGATAGTCCCTACCATCCAAACGACTTTTGGTGATGTGCGTTCTTTATTTGCAGGCTCAGGTTTATCATTTGGAACTTGTATGCCGATGATAGTAATGTTATCGTGCCCGCCACGTTGGTTGGCCAGATCGACCAACCTCTGCAAGCCGTTTTCCAGACCATGATCTTCGATCGCTGATTGAATCTCTCCATCCTCCACCAAATCGGTAAGCCCATCGCTACATAGGATTAGCTGGTCATCGGGCAGCAGTGCCAACCCCTGGTTAGCGAGAGCCTGGTCGTCGGTCTCACCAGGGTCCAACCGCAACCGAAAATCTACTTCGGGTTCACTTTTGGACCCTAAATAGCGGCGGATAATGTGAGATTGAGGATGACCACGTGCCTGATCTGGGGTGATGATGCCATATTGGATGGCTTCCTGGATCCAGGTATGGTCTGTAGAGATTTGCTTGATGCCCCCCTGGCGTAATAGATAAATCCTGGAATCCCCCACCGTAGCAGTGAACAGACGCTCTCCAATAATCCAGGCGCACACACAAGTAGACCCCATGCCTTGCTGTGCCATATCTGTATTGGATTGCTCATGTACTGCCTGGCCAGCCTTGATGATAGCATCATTTAGGGTACCCAATGGATCACTGGCGTCGCTCTCTGCAACCAGATGGCTGATGGTCTCGACGGCTATCTCAGCGGCGATTTCACCGGCCTGGTGCCCTCCGATCCCATCGGCAACGATGGCAAATATTGACGGAGTCGTGTCATCCTCGCTTAGTGTGTAAGCGGAAACACCGTAACGGTCTTCGTTGTTTTTCCCGCTCATACCCTCATGGGTAATAGCAGCAATATTGAGGTGAGCTTGCTCTCTTAGAATCACAGCGACTCCTGAAGGGTGACTTTCGGCTTGGGGATTTTTCCGATATCCGTATAAACGAAGCGCAGATTTATTCGGCCAATATGGATGATATCTCCATGGGTAAGTCTGAAACCTTCTTTAGTTACTGGCAAATAGTTGACCCAGGTTCCGGCAACAGAGCCTTCATCAAAGATCATGAAGTTTCCATGCTCGTCCTTGCACAAGCGAGCATGCAGCGCGTCTAAGGAAGGATCCTGAAGTTCTATTGTAGCAAGAGTTGAATTGTTTCCAAAGGTCAGTTCACGTTGCGATATTGGGAGGCGTTGATTTGATTCATCACCATTCCCGGGGGACAAAAATTCTAGATACGCATCTTCTCCGGGTGATTCCTGGCGCCTGGCAGGCCAAGAAAAACGGTTTATCCAGGTCGACAAGCGTTCCCGGGTGGGCTGAGATCCTGGTGGAAGTTGTTGAACCTCTGGGACAGACTTCTTCTGCTCGGATTCTGGTGACTTTGAGTTCTGGATACTCTTTCTCCAGATTAGCCTGCCCGTCGTTTTCGGCTGGATCTTGCCCCCGATGATGAGTGCCAAGAGAACCCCAAAAACCACCATCATTGCACCGATACCAACCATGAATGGCCAATTTTGCCTGAAGATGCTCACAACACGGAAAGGAGCACGCTGGATGGCGATTTCCACATTGTGTTCAATGCTCACACCGCTCAAGCCTAGTTCATCCACTGCTTCGACCTGAATTAGGTGAGAGCCTGTATCGACAAAAGCATCCAGAGGCCAAGTGAACTGATCGAAGGGCGGGGAAGTATTTTCCGCAGCGATGACACCATCCACATAGAGAATTGTACGCTGGAGAGATCGAGAAAAGTTATCTGGGAACTCGATTAGGATTTCGATCAGTTGTTCATCAGGCGCAAATGCTAAAGCTTCGGTGGATGGGCTCTCCGTGTTGACCTGTTCGTTGCGAATGATTTCCTGCGGAGGGGCCACAAAGATCGGGTTGGGTGGTTGAATGTTCAATGCGAATTCAACAGATTCGCTGGTGACATACAGGGATGGTGTGGAAATCTGAGCTGAAATTTGGTGAGTTTCCCCACCAGTGATTTGGGAGTTGTAGCTCAGCGAATAGATGTGGCGTAACTGGTCTACATAGGGGTCAATCTGGGGGAGGGTTTCATCTCCTGAATATAAGAACAATTGCCCTCCAGTATTCCTAGTAAATTCCGCCAGCAGGTTGGCTCCTGAACTGTCGAAATAGGCGCGCGAGGAAACCATCCAAACATAGACTCGCACATTGCCTTGACGGGCCAGTGATTCCAGGCTAGGCAATGCGGCTAAACTATCCTGGTTTGGTAATGGGGTAATTAGGAGAACGCCTCTTCCCATTTCAGATTGGTACACAGGATCAGCAGCAATAGTTATGGCGCGGGCCAGGACATCCAGGCTGGGGATCGCTGTATCGAAGTTGGGCTCGTACGCTCCAAAATCGGCGAGCCAGGCATCCGGTCGAATCACATGCAGGCTATCTATTCCTTCGTTAGTGACCAGGCTGAGATCATCGATAGTATCAGGTGGGTATGTATCTATCCATGAGTTCAATGCATTGCGGATGTGTTCGTAGCGCGTCACCCCCTGATCATCTATGATGGCATAAACCGGGCCCATATTGATAGCAACCACGAACTGAGCACCTATATATAATTCTTCAATTTCGCTGATGGGGATAGGACGTTGGTTTTCGATGATATTGATATTATCTACCCCTAGATCATGCACGAAATTTCCCTCACTATCATAAACATTCAGATTGGTGGTAATGCGAGGAAAAGAATCTGTGTTTGGGGGGGAGAGTTTTGCCCAGGCTGTCTCCTGCGCCCTCGTTGAAAGAGGGGCAAGAGACAGCATCATGCCGAGCAGGATGAACCTGCTAATATGCTTGAACATGGCGTAATTCTAGCATAATAACGTTCAAATGTTGAACGTTACCATGTTGGAACATTTACTCTTATTTGGAATCTGTATTTAGCTCTTCTTTCTCTTCTATTGGCACTTGTGTAAGTTGCAGATAAGTCAGCGTCCAGGCGGACTGAATATAGGCGCGCAAGATGCCACCCAGAACGATCAGGAATGGCAGGTAGCCAACGAAGCACAATAATGCGGTAGCAATTCCACCACCGAGTGGCAAGGCTGACTCTGTAACACCACCCCAAACAGCACCCAACGCTGCGGGGATGACCAGTAACATCAATGGGAGTGCGAAGATGAAACCAACGATTGCACCGCCGATTCCCAGGATCAAACCTATCACGATCAGGTTTCCGAGATTGTCTCTGAAAACATCCCAGCCACGCCGTAAGCCAGCCACAATATCCAGGTCATCCAGAACGACTGCCAGGTTGGCCTGCTCGATGAACACGCTTACCAACCACATTACCGGGATTAGGATGCAGATCAGAGGCAACATGCATAGAAAGCCTATCCCTATGGTAACAAAGCCGATTAATGCCATGGGGATAAATATCAGGAGTACAACGATGAAAGCTGCCAGCCCGATGAGTAAGTTGAGTCCTAGCACACGCCAGAAATAGGGTTTGCCGCTTTCGAACAACTGCATGAAAGTGAGTCTGTCTTCGTCGGCGCGAGTTGCCCCTTGGATGAGGCCCACACGCCCGATGGTGCTCAGCGCCAGCATAACGAACCAGAGCACTAGAAAGAAAACGATCATTATGGCGATGAAACCAACGATCTGCCATGCCTCGATCTGCTGGAAAAAGCGTTCGATGCTATAGAAGAAGCGTTCAACTTCGGGAGATACGTTGGGATCACCTTGTGAGAATTGGTAACCGGAATTGCTGCTGCCCCCTCCGCTGCCACCACCACCCCCTTGGCCACAACTGGCCAGGATGCCGAATACCCAGAGAACTTTGTGCTTCCAGATGATTTTCCAGGCTTTTGAGAGAACTTCACCGAGATCCATTTTTGCCTCCTTAGCAATCATTTATTCCGTGGTCATGTCCAGAGATGGGGGTTTGCTGGTAATATCATACACTACGCGGTTGATTCCGGCTACTTCATTGACGATGCGTGTAGCGACACGCGCTAATAGCTCATGGTTCAAACGCGCCCAATTGGCAGTCATGAAATCTTCGGTTGTGACCGCGCGTAATGCGACAGTTTCTTGATATGTACGTTGATCGCCCATCACTCCCACTGATCGGACTGGGAGCAGAACGGCGAAAGCTTGAGAAGTGACCTCACCCCCACCCCCCCATCCCCCCACCCCCCCCCCAGGGGGGGAGGGGGGATGGGGGGGTGGGGGTGAGGACGTGAGCAGTCCTTCGTCAGCTAATTCTCTGGTGAAGATTGCATCCGCAGCGCGCAGGCGCTCCAGTCGCTCCCAGGTGACCTCGCCCAGGCAGCGCACTGCCAGTCCTGGTCCGGGGAAGGGTTGCCGCCAAACCAGTTCTGCTGGCAAACCTAATTGCTCCCCTACGGTTCGAACTTCATCTTTGAATAAATATCGCAGCGGCTCGACCAGCTCGAAATCCATGCTGTCTGGTAAGCCGCCAACATTGTGGTGTGATTTGATGCGCTGTGCTTGGGAACGGTCTGGAGCGCTCGATTCGACCACGTCTGGGTAGATGGTTCCCTGAACCAGGAATTTTGGAGACCTCAATAGTTGGGCCTGTGCTTCGAAGATGCGGATAAAACGCTCCCCAATGATGTGTCGCTTGCTCTCAGGGTCAGTAACACCACTGAGCGCATGCATAAAATCTTCGATGGCATTGACAGGATGTAGCCGGACGCCCAAATTCTCTTGGAAAGTGTTGACAACTTGTGCCGCTTCACCCTGGCGCAGTAAGCCATTATCTACAAAGACTGCCTCCAGCTTTTCACCGACTGCCCGATGAACTAGTGCAGTGGCCACGCTGGAATCCACACCGCCGCTGACTGCGGAAAGTACACGTTGATCCTCTACTTGCTCTTGGATATTGCGAATGCTATCTTGAATGATCGATTCTGGAGTCCAGTCTACACGGGTTTTGCAGATGTCAACTACGAAGCGGCGCAGCATCTCAGATCCCTGGGGTGTGTGGTGCACTTCAGGATGGAATTGCACGCCAAAGTATGCGCGCGCCAGGTCCCCCATTGCGGCGATCGGGGAATTGGTTGATTCAGCCAGGATGGTAAATTCTGGGGGTAACGCTTCGATGCGATCCCCGTGGGACATCCAGACGGGCGTTTCCCCGGGGAGTAGTAGTGGATTGGGTGCCAGAGTCAGCACATGAGCGAGTCCGTACTCCTGCTCATTGGCAGGTGCCACCTTTCCCCCTAGAGAATCTGTAAGGGCCTGCATTCCATAACAAATACCCAAGATGGGTTTCCCCGAATCAAACACGTATGCAGGGATTGTGGGCGCGCCAGTCGCGTAGATCGAGGCTGGTCCGCCTGAAAGAATGAAGCCTTTGGGTTCCAGTGCCAGCACATTGTTTGACGAAGTATTCCAGGGAAAGAGTTCGCAGTAAACATGAGCCTCGCGTACTCGCCGGGCGATGAGTTGTGAGTATTGTGAACCGAAATCGAGTATAGCAATTGAGTCGGGCATTCTAAAACATTCTAACGTTTAAACGTTCAACGTTCAAACGTTATTTCATCCCCCTGCATAGATTTTATCGCTGCTAATGAAAGCACAGGTACCTCCTGAGCCTGCAGTATTTGGCGTCCGCTTTCGAACGTTTTTTCGATGAGCGTGCCAATCCCGACGACGACGGCGCCCGCAGCTTCAGCCAGACGAACTAATCCCATGATGGTGGCGCCGCTAGCCAGGAAATCGTCGATGATCAGGACCCGCTCTCCGCCAGCCAGATACTCTGGGGATACGATCAGTTCGACGGTGCGTCCCTTGGTGTGGGAGGGCGCCAGGGTGAGCAGAACTTGATCGGGCATCGTCAGGGGTTTGCGCTTACGGGCGTAAACGACGGGTAAGCCCATATGCAAACCTGTGAAGACCGCGGGGGCGATGCCGGAGATCTCGGCTGTGAGGATTTTCGTGGCGCCAATATCATTGAAGAGCCGGGCGAATTCTTTCCCTGCCTGGTTCATTAGATCTGGATCGACTTGATGATTCACAAAGCTGTCAACTTTGAGAATGCCGTCGCCCAGGTTTTTGCCTTCCTTTAGAATACGGTCTTTGAGTGCTTGCATGAAATCTCCTGGACGTTTGAGGTTGGATATTGGATAGTAGATATTTAGAAAGTGGGCGGCAAATCTTTTACACTTTCCACTAGCCACTCTTGGGTCCTAGGAATTCCCGTGGTAATGTCCAGATTTGGGGGTAAAGGGTATGCTCCGCATGCCCTATACCCCCAAATCTGGGAACTACCTCGGCGATTCCTAGAGACCTCCACTTTTCATGTAACACTAATTATGATT
>CAZUSV010000043.1:9117-32617 GCA_964622645.1 uncultured Anaerolineales bacterium | reverse complement strand
GGTTCGACCCCCACCCGCCCTACTCATAATAAAAGCCTGGCTATACGCAGGCTTTTATGATTCTAGAAAGACAACTTGCATAGCCGCCCGCCTTCGACTGACGAGCCGCCAGTCCCAAAACACCGCCTACAAGAATATGCGCGGTGTAATTGATCCGCAGACAAGATATTGTCATTGTGAATAATTTGGATATAATTAGTAGGAATATCCATGCCACTGTCATTACTTCAATTCCCTGTTCAAAACATACTGATCGCCAATTTGCAGCCTGAGATATTTGTTTCAAAGTCGAGAAAATGTTAGCTTCCATTGGAATAATCGATTTACTCTAGGAGGGTATGATGGCCCAACGTCAGGTAACCCAGGAATCAGCCAAAATCATGATCTCTTATTCCCAAAAAGATACTGATTTTGTCAACAGGCTATATGGTGGCTTGACAATGGGGGGAATATCTGCAGAAGATATCTGGATTGATTGGGAGGGAATACAACCTAGCGCAGATTGGATGGCGGAAATAACCAAGGGAATTCAAGGAGCCGATGTGTTTGTTTTTGTCATCAGCCCCAACTCGATCAATTCGGAAGTCTGCTCCAGAGAAATTCAGATTGCCGTTGATAATAACAAGAAATTCGTTCCACTCCTCTATCGAAAACCCGCGCAAGAATCTTCCATGCCTGAAATAGTCAAGGCCAAGCAATGGATTGATTTCCGAGAGCAAGATGATTTCGAAGAAGCAATCTCTGTTCTAATTGAAACGATCAAGAACGATTTGGAATGGGTTGCTGAACATACCCGATTACTTACGAAAGCCTTGGAATGGCAAGCCGAAGAAAGAAATCGCAGCTACTTATTGCGCGGCGAAGATCTGCAAAAAGGAGAAGATTATATCTCGCTGGCAGCAACCGGCAAAGAGCCTCAGCCAACCCCCTCGCAGGTAGAATATGTGCAAGCTAGCCGGAGAGACGATCGTCGCCGACGAAGAAATACACTCCTTTCTGTGATTAGCGCTCTCATTGTAGTTAGTGTTTTGGCCGTTGTCGCCCTGATCCTATTCAACGTTGCAAAAAACAATCAGCGTATCGCCACATATCGTTTCCTCAACTCTGAAGCGCTAATATTGCTGGAAGAAGATTATGATCTGGCTGGATCCCTGGCTTTGGAATCCTTGCGGTTAGCAACCAATGAAACCCTCGAGGGCCAAACATCCAGAATCAATGATTATAGGGATGTGATCTCTACTGTAAGTCTTGTAGCCGCCTCTCACCCGACACTTCGCAAGAAATTGCCCAGTCCGCATTCCGGTGATATCACGGGGATCGATTATCATCCCGATGGGTCCCAATTCGCATCCGCAGACAGTGATGGATTATTAGCTGTCTGGGATAGCGACACGTATGCGATTGAATGGAATATTCGCCTGGAGGGAATCAATGATGTTGCCTATCATCCAGGTGGAAAATTTCTAGCTGTCGCAAATCGGGGTGTTGATATCTTCGATCCTGAGACAGGCGAATCGATAGGTCTGCTGGATATAGGCTGGGTCAGTGCGATTGCCTTCAATCATGATGGGTCGCTTCTAGCTGCCAGTGGAGAAGATACTCGGGTCTATATTTGGGATACGGAAACCTGGGGATTACAAATGGTTACAGGTGGGGAACCTCATGGAGACCTGGTTTCTTCGATTTTGTTTTCGCCTGACGGGAAAGAGATCTATTCAACATCCTACAATTTAGCCAAATGGGATATTGCCACCGGCGAAAATACAGATTTGATTTACAGGGCCCATGAAGTCGTTGAAGAAAATGCCTACTACAACATAGCAAGCTCATTTTTTAATTCATCTGCCAATCAACTGGTAACCATAGGAGGGGCAAATTTGCATTTCAGAGATCCAGTTACCATGGAGAACACTGGTAGAGAAATTCAAGCCAAGGCCCCAATACAATCCATGGCATTATCCCCTGATGGCACATTTGTAGCTGCTGCTATGGAAACTCCTGACCTTTCGATACTCAACTTGGTGAACGGGACCTGGGAATTCCGTACCGGTGGCCATTCCGCACCCTTAACCAAGGTAGCCTACAGCCCAGATGGACAATGGATACTTTCTGGTGGTCAATTGGGTCAACTCTCAGTGTGGGTGGGCAATCCTAGCGAATACCGCGAAAAAGATGGGATGGTAGGCTGGCTCTTCCAAACCGAGGATGTCGTTGACATGGCCTATAACAATGCCGGCATCATCGCTACTGGACACAGCCAGGGGCGTGTTCGCTTATGGGAGGCAAAATCGGGGGAATTCCTTGGAGAGCTGGATGTAGAAGTTCCCGATCGCGTAAACGATATTAAATTCAACCCTCAAGGCGATGTATTGGCCATTGGCGTTTCAGATGAAAATATTGCCCTGACTTTATGGAACATAGAAACAAAGACTCTCGTTACAGAGCCAATATATCATTCAGGAGGGGTGGCTGAACTCGCTTTCAGCCAGATTGGAAACCTAATGGCATCCGTGCCTGCCTGGAAACATCACATTCCCTTAAAAATAATCAACTATAACTCCCTTGAAAGAATTCAGTTATCGGATTCCGTACCCGAGGGTTATGGAACATCGGTGACATTCTCACCTGATGGGGAGACTCTCTTGGTAGGTCAGAACGGTGAATTCCTATGGTCATATGGTATTGAGAGCCAAGATTGCTGTGTATATGACTTTACGAATATATCTGAAACTGCAGAAGAGATAATCATCACACCTGACGGCAACTACTTGATCGCGGGTTATTTCAACGGAGAAGTGATTCTATGGAGTCTCAATCCAGAAAGCCCAAAGCCAATCGTTCTCGCAGCCCACGCTGATTCGATAACGGGTTTAGATATAAACGACGATGGTACATTGTTAGCCTCATCTTCCGAAGATGGCAGCGTGATATTGGTCGATCTGGCAAATGCGGTCGAAAACCAGGCCAGCCCCGGCTCTAATTCCCCAATTCTGGCAGATATATCTTTATTTAACTCCGGAATTGCAGGAATTAGTTTTGTCGAAGGAAGCAACCAGGTTTATACCGTCGACAAAGAGGGGAGAGCATTGATCTGGAATTTTGATCCTGAGAGCTGGCCCGATATCATCTGCAACCGGATCAGCCACAACATTTCTCAAAATGTCCGAGAGTTCTATAAACTTGGCGAATACCAAGACAAGTGCAACAACCAACCGGTTACTTTAAACGCAGAAGATTTACCGGAGTCAGTTTTTGAAGCCACAAATATATTATTCTCAATTTCATCTGACTTGATGAAAAAATCATCTACCTCGGGTTTTCCTTTATCGAAAGGAGAGACATTATCGCAGGGAAAACATTTTTCCGATGATTTCTCGAACCCGAACAGTGGGTGGATCAAAGGCAATTCCGAAGTTGGTTCTTTTCAATATGCATCTAACGAAACCTACCATATTCGAATTGACTCATCGAATATATGGGATGGTGTCGCATCCCCGATCACAGCTCAAGAAAATTCTCTGATCGAGGTGGATGCAGAATTGATAAACGGCTCCCCTGGGTATGCCGTGGGTGTGATATGTGCTTTTGAAGACTGGGAAAATTTTTTCCGCGTATATGTAAATGGTTCTGGGTATTTCAGTGCAGATCGTCTCGATGAGGGTGAATGGACTTTAGTTTACGATTGGATGTATTCCGAACATATTCCTTTAAGTGGTAAAACAATCCACTTCCATGTAGAGTGTCTCTCAGATTCGATCACCCTCTCCATCAATGATGCATTCATTTATGAATGGACAGGCCTAACCCTCCCGCCAGGACAGGCAGGAATTTTTGTGGAAACCTTCGAGGCAAATTCTGCTGAAATCGAATTCGACAATTTTTCGGTAGTGGTTCCGTAAGTAACAGTTAAAAGAAGCGTGGGTGATTGTGTGAAACGCTTTAAATCATGCGACTCAAATTTGCCGGTCAACGATATACTCCCCCAACTCGAACAACGCTTCCCGCTCCACGCTCTCCGGCATCCGCCCTAGATATGCCAAACCGCGCTCCACATACTCGCGCGCCTCTTCGAATGCATCTTGGATAGCCCCGCTGTCCCGTATTGCACCAACCAATCGCTCCATGCGGGCTTCATCGGCATATTCCCCTTCTAAGACAGCCTTCATATCCTCATCATTAGGATTGCCTTCCTGATAGTAGATCGCCGGAAGAGTGACCAGTCCCTGGCGCAAATCGCTGGCAACCGGTTTACCCACGGCTTCCTGCTCACCCGTGAAATCCAGGATGTCATCGACGATCTGGAAAGCCATACCAATTTCATAGCCAAACTTACGCATAGCTGCGACTGTACCCTCGTCACACTCGCTGATCAAGGCTGCGGACTTGGTGGCCAATACGAACATGGAGGCCGTTTTGGCATAGATACGCTGGTAATAATCCCCTCTACTGGCAATCCCCCGGCTGGTGAACATCTGAGTGATCTCACCATCGACAATCGTCGCCAGGGCTTCGGCAAAGTTCTGCATCACCTCGACCGAGTCAGTTTGGGCAGCCATCTGGGCGGCGCGGGCGAAAATATAATCCCCTGTCAATACGGTTGCCGTGGGGGACCATTGGGCGTTGACGGTAGGGATGCCCCGGCGCAACAACGAGCCATCGATCAGGTCATCATGTACCAGCGTGGCGGTATGCAGCATTTCAATGGCAGCCGCCAGGATGACCAAGCGGTGGGGGTCCGCGCCAAACATCCTGCCGGTGAGCAGGGTCACTGCCGGACGGACACGTTTACCGCCTGATGAAACCAGGTGTTCGACAACGGTATGCAGGTCAGGATGATGTGCCTCGTCCTGTACGCGCATCATCTGCTCTACATCTTGAATACTGTCTTCCACCAAACTAAAAAATAGAGGGCTCAATCAGAATTTCTCCATTGAAATAATCGTCCAGCATTATGACTGGTGATCTCCGCAATCGAGCGAGGCGACCGGTCGCGCAATTGAGCGATCTTCTCGGAGATATAGTACACATACGCTGGCTCGTTACGTTTGCCACGATAAGGATGCGGGGTCAGGAAGGGACCATCGGTCTCGATGAGCAGTTTTTCGAGAGGCACAGTTGCAATGACATCTCGCAACTCCTGGGCATTTTTGAAAGTCACCGGCCCAGTGATCCCAATATAGAAACCCAAATCCAGGGCTTGATTTGCTTCTGGCTCGCTCCCCGAAAAGGAATGAAAGACACCAGGACTTTTATCAGATAATTCAGCGCGCATCTCATCAATCACATCGATGATATCATCAAAACAAGTCCGGTCTTTCGGACTGGAATTACGCGTGTGAATAATAATGGGGAGATTGACTCGCCCTGAGAGTTCTATCTGTTCCCGAAAGACGCGCTTTTGAATCCCCTGCGGTGCCCGATGGCGGTAATAATCCAGGCCGATCTCGCCGATGGCGACGACTTTGGGATGGGCGGCCAATTGGGTCAGTGCCTCGAGCGTCTGCGCGTCCCAGGTGGTTGCTGAGTTAGGGTGCACTCCCACGGATGCATACACCTGAGGGTAGGCCTCGGCCAACTCGATCCCCGCGCGGCTGGAAGGCAAGTCAATGCCCGGAACCAGGATGCGCTCAACGCCCGCCTCCCACGCCCGAGCAAGGACCTCATCCCGGTCCTGATCGTAGTGATCAAAATATAAATGGCAATGGGTGTCGGTTAATATCATGTGCGAAGTACGGTGTGCGAGGTGCGGAGCAAAATTATCGCACCCCGCACCTCGCACGTAGCACATTATTTTATTCCCGCGATCTTCAATCCATCCTGCAGAATGGCCTGAACCTTGTCCTCGTGAGTAGTCTCGCAGTAGACCCTGATGATGGGCTCGGTGCCCGAGAAGCGGATCAGCAGCCAGCCGTTATCCTCGAGCTGGAACTGGTAGCCATCGATGGTCAGCAGGCCTTCGACTTTCAAACCGCCAATGGTTTCCGGGTTCGCCGAAAGGATGCGGTCGATCTTATCCTGGCGCTCACCCTCGAATGGCGTATCGATGCGGTCATAGTAGTGCGCGCCAACCTTGCTGAAGAGTAAATCGAGAAGCTGGGAAGGCTTACGATCCAACCTGACCATCATATCCAGGAAACAGAGACCTGCCAGGATGCCATCGCGTTCTGGTACATGGCCCTGGAAAGCATAGCCACCTGATTCCTCGCCGCCAATCAGGGCATCTGTTTCCAGCATTTTGGGGGCCACAAATTTAAAACCAACCCCTGTCTCGTAGACCGGTACATTGTAAATCTCGGCCAGCTTATTGAGCATCTTAGTGGTAGAGATGGTCTTGACGATGGGGCCGCGCCCGCCGCGCACTTCCAAGAGGTAATAGGCTAACAGGCCATAGGCGCGTAATTGGTCGATAAACTGGCCATTCTCATCCCCAAATCCGACCCGGTCGGCATCACCATCATTGATCAATAAGACATCTGCTTCATGATCAAGGGTGGCCTGCAAACCGACATCCACATTGGGCGGGATCGGCTCAGGCCGGCTCATCTCAGGGAAGAGCGGGTGCCGAGTGTTGTGGATCTCGATGACTTCTGTCTTGCCGCCTGCCAGCAATTTGGGGAACCATCCGGCACCGTTACCCCACATCGGCTCGACCAGAACCTTCAACCCGGCTTCTTTGATCGGCTCCAGGTCGACCAGGGTTTTGAGATGGGCGATATAGTCGGGGTCGGGGTCGAAATAGCTGACAAAGCCCTGCCGGCGCGCCTCGGGGAGTAGCAGCCGCTTGACCTCGGCTTCGCTTTCAGGAATGAAGCTTTCGATTTCTTTCAGCCGCTCAGGGGGGATGGCGCCGCCGTGTTCATCGCGTACCTTGAAGCCGTTGTCGTGATAGGGGTTGTGCGAAGCCGTCACGTTGACTGCCCCCACGGCCTGGCGAGCAACGACCGAGTACGAAATCACTGGTGTAGGGGAAGCCCCATCCGTCAGATAAACGCGCAAGCCATTGCCAGCCAAAACTTCAGCCACCGCGACAGCGAAATTCTCGCCAAGGAAGCGCTTGTCGTGGCCGACAACCACCCACTTCCCCTTATGGCCATGCTTATTCAGGTAAGTTGCAAACCCTTGTGCGCAGCGCCGCACATTGGCAAAGGTGTAATCTTCAGCGATTTTTCCTCGCCAGCCATCGGTACCGAATTTGATTTTGTGAGACATCAGCCCTCCAGAAAAAACTTAGACTTTCCAGGAATCGACGCGAGACAACCCAGAATTAGGGGTGAACGGGGTGCTCCGCACCCCGTTCACCCCTAATTCTGGGGGATTACCCCGCCAATTCCTAGAGACCTAAAACTTATCTTAATGATAACCTGGGTATTATATCAAAGGCAATCAGTTTTGACTTTGGATGATCATGCTATAATCTGCGATCATGATTTCAGACAAAGTTTATCTCGATTATGCAGCCTCCACGCCGGTCGACAAGCGTGCGATCGAGGTGATGTTGCCTTATTTCAGCCAGCACTTTGGCAATCCCTCCTCAACGCATTTCTATGGGCAAAAAGCCGAGGCTGCCATCGAAAGTGCCCGGGAAATGATTGCCCAGGCGCTGAACTGTAAACCCCATGAAATAGTGTTCACCTCCTGCGGTTCTGAGAGCGACAACCTGGCGCTGCGTGGCGTGGCCTGGGCAGCCCGGCAGGAGCGCGGCGCAGACCATATCCTGATCAGCCCTGTGGAACATCACGCGGTCTCGCATACTGCCCAGCAATTGGCCGACCTTTTCGGTTTTGAATTGGAATACCTGCCCATCGATGAGTATGGCATGGTCAGCCTTGAAGATCTCTCTGATCGCTTGCGGCCCAGCACGGCGATTGTCTCGATTATCCATGCCAACAATGAGATCGGCACGCTCAATCCCATCGCTGAGATTGGGGAAATCTGTCAGGAAAAAAGCATCCCCTTCCACACAGACTCTGTTCAAGGCGCAGCCCATTTACCCGTCGATGTCCAGGAACTCAATGTCGACTTACTGGCCATCGGGGCGCACAAATTCTACGGCCCCAAGGGAGTCGGCGCTCTCTATGTCCGTGAAGGAACCAAATTACATCCCAACCAGACCGGCGGCTCTCAAGAATTGGGTCGACGCGCCGGGACTCCCAACACACCCTATATTGTGGGCATGGCGCAGGCTTTCCGCCTCGCTCAAGAAGAGCATGACTCCCGAAATACTCGTTCATTGGCTATGCGAAACAGAATCGTTGGGCACATACTAGAAGAAATCCCCGACGCCATCCTGACCGGGCACCCTACCGAGCGACTGCCCAATCACGCCAGCTTCGCCTTCAAAGGTGTCGATGGCAACAACCTTTTGATGCTCCTAGACGTGGAAGGCTTCGCCTGCTCCTCAGGCTCAGCCTGCAAGACCGGCAACCCCGAACCCTCAGACGTGCTCACTGCCCTGGGTTTATCACCGGAATGGGCATTAGGGTCCCTACGCGTTACTGTTGGTAAGGACACGACCCCGGCAGAGGTGGACAAGTTCTTGGAAGTTTTGCCATCACTGGTTAACAGAGTTCGAGAATTGAACAAATAAACTAGGAACGCTGATTACACGGATTCAGCTGAAATACGCAGATTACTATTTTGAAATCTGCGTATTCATTTCAATCAGCGTAATCAGCGTTCCAAATTAGCGTCAAGAAATGAACGAAACAGTCGTAGTCGCCATGTCAGGCGGAGTGGATAGCTCGGTAGCCGCATCCCTGCTGAAGGAGCAGGGCTACAACGTCATCGGTATGATGATGCGCCTGTGGAGCGAACCAGGCAGCGAAGTCGAGAACCGCTGCTGCACCATCGATGCCATGAACCTGGCCCGCAAGATGGCCGCCCAGCTTGACATCCCCTTCTATGCCATCGATGCCAAGGATGTCTTCCGCGAAACCGTTGTAGAGTACTTCATCGCTGGCTACACTGAAGGGATCACACCCAATCCCTGCCTGATCTGCAACCGGGTAATTCGTTGGGAGTACCTGCTGAACCGCGCCTTAGCTTTGGGTGCGGATTTTATGGCCACGGGACATTATGCGCGCCTGCGAGCGAGAAGTGGGCAGTGGGAAGTGGGGAGTGGAAAGCGTCTAGCGTCTAGTGGTCCTGTCGAGTTGCTTAAGGCCGTCGACGATCACAAAGACCAATCTTACGTGCTGCATGTTCTTAAACAGGAGCAACTGAAACACGCTCTTTTTCCCTTGGGTGAATACACCAAGCCCCAGGTACGCCAACTGGCACGGGAATTCGAATTGCCTGTCGCCGAGCGCTCCGACAGTCAGGATTTGTGTTTCCTGGGGGATGGCACCTATGCCGAGTTCCTGGAGCGCAACGCGCCCGAGGTCAATCAGCCCGGCCCAATGATCAGCCCTGAAGGAGAGAGACTTGGTCAGCACCGTGGTCTGGCTTATTATACGATCGGCCAGCGGCGCGGCTTAGGCATCGCTGCTCCACATCCTCTGTATGTGATCCAAAAGGACACGCAGAACAACACCCTCGTCATTGGCCCCCAGGAATCGTTGGGGAGCAGACAGCTCACGGCCAGAAATGTCAATTGGATCGCCGGCTCGACACCGCAGGAGCCATTCCGGGCGCAGATCAAAATCCGCTACAAGGCCCAACTGGCCTGGGGGTTGGTCACGCCCCAAAATGAGCATGGCATCCACATCGAATTCGACGAATCCCTCCGCGGTATCACCCCTGGCCAAGCTGCAGTCATCTTTGATGGCGAAGTCTGCCTGGGAGGGGGTATCATCGCATGAATTAGGAACGCGGTTCCTGCCAGGAACCGCGTTCCTAGCGAAATTTATTCCACAACACATTCCAGAGTCAAATTTAGGAGAACACAATGTCCGAAGAAAAGAAAATGACCGCAGAAGAAATGCACCGCAAGTTTGCTATACAGTGTTTCAATAACACATGGACTCTACTCGACATACCAGAGCGCTCCAAAGCTGAAGAATTCGAGATGATCCACAGCGCGCACGCCTCCCGCTATCACTGGGGGCAGATCGGAACGCCCTTGCATTTTGGGCGCGGTGATTGGCAGATATCACGCGTCTATGCCGTGCTGGGCTTTGGAGTGATGGCCTTCAGATACGCCCAAAGCTGCCTGGACTTATGCGAGGGTAATGACATCGGCGATTTCGATTTAGCCTTTGCCTACGAAGCCCTGGCGCGTGCCAGTTCTGTATCAGGTGACGTCACCAAAGCCGAAGGGTACATCCGCCTCGCCAAAGACGCCGGCGAAGCCATTGAAAAGAAAGATGACAAAGAGTATTTCCTCTCCGAGTTGAGCACCATCCCCGGTTATGAGTCCTAAGGGAATCCCCCGAAAAAAGGGGGTTACAGGGGTGCGGAGCACCCCTGTAACCCCCTTTTTTCGGAAGTTCTCGCGAAGATGACATTGTCGAAGTAGCCACCCTTAAACTCACAATTTGATATACTTCCCTCATGACACTCCCCAGCCTATTCATCGGCTTCTTGATCTCTAGCCTCTTCGGCGCCCTCTTCCACGTCTGGCGCGGCGGCGGACCCGGCCGGATATTACTCTATCTCGTCCTGGCCTGGTTGGGCTTCTGGGGAGGTCACGCTCTGGGTATCCACTGGGGTTTGGACTTTTTCAGCATAGGCCCACTCCACCTCGGAATGGCCGCCTTGGGAAGCATCCTATTATTGGGTTTCGGCTACTGGCTGAGCCTGGTCGATATTAGTGAAAAGCCATCTTAATAATATTCTCCCGAAAAAGGGTGTGCACTGGGGGGGGGCGCCCCCAGTGCACACCCTTTTTCGGCCAAATCCGTTCTGCGAACGCAGTTATCGTACGATATGATAAGGAAAACTCATGTACCGAATCGAATCATTTCTCTCGGCGCGTCTCTTCTTAGCTCCTGAACTCATAGGAGAGCGCATCTATTTTGTCAGCAATATCAGCGGTCATTTGAGTCTGTATGCCATGGATAAAGGTGGCAGTGTACCTGAACCGCTGCTCCCACCAAAGATCGCCTTGCAGAATCCCCATTTGCTGGAAGGCAATCTCTATAAGATCTTTCCTAAACTCGACAAAATCCTGGTGATGATCGACCAGGATGGGGATGAAGATTACAAACCCATGCTCGTCCCCATGGATGGTGGCTACCCCGAACCTGCCATCCGCGAGATGTTCGATGATCATCGTTTCTTTTGCACCAAAGCTTACCCTGAAGACAATCTGGTATACCTGCGGGCTGCCTCACATAGCGAGCCAACTTTCACGGCCTTACAGCTGAACATCGAGACGGGTGCCATCACCAAACTTACCACCAGCGTTTACGGCGCTTTTGTCGATGGTGCCAACAAGCAGCACAGCAAAGTCGTGATCTTAGAAGGCTACACCATCGGAGACCATGTTGTATCCCTCTGGGATATCGATGTGCCTGGATCGGTCAAGGTTGTGTACGGCACGCCCATTGATGAGCGTCAACCTGAGGGCGAATATCCTCCCAATGCTATGGGCAACAGTCATTTTGTCAGGGACGAGGCCGGATTATTGCTGGGCACATCGCTCTTCGAAGATACCGGCGGCCTGGCCTATTTTGAGCTCGCTGATCCCGAGAGCATTCAACCCGTTCCCATCCATGGCATCGTGCACACAGGCATGGGTGAATTCAATGGAATTAATCACCTGGATGGGGATCGTTATCTTGTCAAATTCAACATCGACGGTGTCGACTGGGTGTACGAAGGTACCTTCGATGAAGCGCTACTGGAATTCAACATCGAAAATGTGCTGGTTGGGCAGGGTGAGATTTCCAATGGCGTACTGGAACATATCAGCTGGGAGAAGGCCAGTGACTCATTCGCCCTGTCCTTTTCTACAGCCACCTCGCCAACGCAAATTTATCTGATCGAAGGTGCCCAACGAGAAACAATTTCCAGAAAAACCAACGAGAAGATTCTGGCGATCCCCCAGGACTTACTCTCCCCCGGGCAGGATGCTTCATACACCAGTTTTGACGGGTTGCGCGTTTCCGCGCGTTTGTATATGCCCGCGCAGTCTCTCGGGTTCGAGGGCCCACGCCCGGTGATCTACTACATCCATGGTGGACCTCAAAGCCAGGAGCGGCCTGACTTCGCCTGGTTCTCCATGCCATTGATCCAGTTCCTGACCCTGAATGGCTTTGCCGTTTTCGTGCCCAATGTACGCGGCTCAACAGGATACGGTTTGAAATACACAAAAATGGTCGACCGTGATTGGGCTGGCGCTGACCGTCTCGATCACGTCCACGCTATGACAGAAGTGCTACCCAGTGATCCTCGCCTCGACACAACCAGGGCCGCGGTTGTGGGCCGGTCCTATGGGGGTTACATGACGCTCACTTTAGCTGCGCGCCACCCTGAACTTTGGAGTGCCTCCTGCGATATGTTCGGGCCGTATGATTTGATCACCTTCGGCGAACGCATCCCCGAAACCTGGAAACCTTATTTCAAGATAGCTTTGGGCGATCCCGAAATCCCCGAAGAGCACGCTGATTTGCTCGAACGCTCCCCACGCACATACATCGAAAACCTGGGCGCGCCCATGCTAGTCATCCAGGGGGCAAATGACCCCCGCGTCGTCGAGGCTGAATCCCGCGATCTGGTTGAGCACTTGCGCTCCATTGGCAAAGAGATCGAGTACCTGATGTTCGAGAACGAGGGCCATGATGTGCTCAAGATCGAGAACCGGGCAACCTGTTACAACGCCATCACCGATTTTTTCAAGAAGCATTTGGAACCGTAGAGTGGTGAGCGTGGAGCGTGGAGCGAAAATCGCACAATGCTCCACGCTCCACGCTTCACGCTCTCCGCTCCACGCTTCACCCTCTCCACTCCACAAGACATGTCCCAACCACCTGATCCTACCGTAGCTAAAGCTGGCGACATCGCCCAGATCATCGGGCCGCGTGACAAGTCCCTCATCGTGCGGCTAAAGCCTGGGGAGCGCCTCCAGACACACCATGGCATGATCGCGCACGACGATCTCATTGGCCAGACTTGGGGCCGCCAGGTGCGCAGTCATCTTGGAAAGAATTTCCTGGTGCTGCAGCCCAATCTGAACGAACTGCTGCTGAACCTGGACCGCGCTACCACGATCATGTATCCCAAGGATATCGGCTTCATCCTGGTAAATATGGCTATCGGACCTGGTCAACGCGTGATCGAAGCTGGCTCTGGATCTGGGGCATTCACCATTGCGCTGGCTTACAGCGTAGGCCCCAGCGGGCATGTCTTCAGCTACGAGGCCCGCCAGGAGAACCAGGAAGTTGCCCGCGCCAACGTAGCTCAAGTAGGCTTGAGCGAACACGTGACCTTCAAGCTTCGTGACATTGAGCAAGGCTTCGAGGAGACCGGCGCAGATGCTCTCTTCCTGGACTTGCCCAACCCAGAGGATTACCTGGATCATGTGCGGCTGGCGCTCAAACCGGGGGGGTTCTTTGGCAGCCTGCTCCCCACCACCAATCAGGTTGGCTTGCTGCTTAGAAAATTGGAAGAGAAGAATTATAGATTCGTCGAAGTTTGCGAAATATTATTGCGCTATTACAATCCGATATCTAAGAGATTGCGGCCCGAAAATCGTATGATCGCGCATACTGGGTACCTGATCTTTGCCCGTCCGATTGAAAAGAAATAAGAGGTTAGTCAGGCCATCCGCGATGGCCACTTCGCAATACCGCCCATCATGGATGGGCTTCTACACTTTCACGCAAGGAGATTGAAATGCGACGAAGAAGAAGACGATTCAGCAGGCCAATGCGACGGCGGCGCCCAATGGGACCTCCGCCCCAGCACAACCGGGCCCATCGCGCCCTGCAGCGCGCCCATCGTTCGATGGAAAATGGTGACTACGCCAATGCAGCCGAAATCTTTGAGCGTTTAGCACGCGGCGCTCACGATCGCGGTATTCTCCGCCAGGCTCCCAGGCTTTATCTTCAGGGTGGACGCGCCTCAATTCTGGCTGGTAACACGGATAAAGGTGCCGATCTCTTACGTCAGGGATTGAACATCTTTGCAGAAGCACAACGCTGGGGACATCTCCACCAGGCTGGAACACGTGTTGTGGAGGAGCTCGAGCAATGGGGTCATAGCGACCTGGCTCAGGAATTCGATGGCTGGCTGAAAGGGATCTTGCCTGAAAAACCCGAAGCCTATCAACGCCCAACGAAAGCAGCCAGCCGCCCCCAACTTCCCATCCACTGCCCATCGTGTGGTGGTCCCATCCGCGCCGATGAAGTCGAATGGCTGGACGCCACCACGGCTGAGTGCCCCTATTGTGGCAGCGGAGTACGCTAATTATTTATCACGAATGAACACGAATAGCACAAATGACACAAATACCTAATATTACAGCGCAAGGTTGGATTTTTTTATCATTCCTCTATCTGCTGAGGCCGGTCTCCCGACCGAGCCGGCACGGTCACGCCAGAGGCGGGCCTATGGCCGACCGGCCTCAGCGCGACTTTGCGTTGTAATACTAATCTTTCATTCGTGAAATTCGTGTTTATTAATTTGTCATGAATTTTTCAGAAGAAGAAATCATCCAACGCCTGGAGAATGCCCTAGATTCAGACAAGGCTCCAGAAACTCCGTATACCATTACCTGGACTGAAGACCCGCCGCAACATGCCGCCGTGCTGATGCCATTCTTATGCAGTGAGAAAGGATGGCAGTTGCTTTTCATCCGGCGGACTCAGCATCCCAAGGATCGGCATGGCGGCCAGGTCGCATTTCCCGGTGGTCGCTGTGACTCTGATGACCCTGATGCGTACAAGGCAGCCCTGCGCGAAGCAGAGGAAGAAGTCGGCCTGAAACCTGAAGATGTGCGCATATTGGGAAAACTAGGCGATATGCTGACCGTGACGAATTACCAGGTCACGCCAGTAGTAGGCACTTTTCCCTGGCCCTACAAGTTGAACCCACAACCTGAAGAGGTCAGCCGCATTTTTTCTATTCCCCTGGAATGGTTAGCTGATCCTGCGAATCGCCAAACCAAATACCGCCGCTTCTTGGATCAGGGTGACCCATTCCCGGTGATCTATTTCCAACCCTACGACGGTGAAATCCTCTGGGGGGCCAGCGCCCGCATGACCATGCTATTGCTGGAAGCTCTGGGTCTATCGACACCCGAAGAGCGATACAAATAAGTATCCCCAAAAAAGACATGCTGAGTGCGCTGCACTCAGCATGTCTTTTCTGGGGAATTCTATTCTCTGTCCCCCACCAACTGCACGGCGTCGATCTCATTCCACCCCAGCCCCAGCACAGACTGGTCCACAGTGATGCGCACACCATTATAAAGTGTATTAGTTTTCTCTACTGCGATGGACAATGTATACGGACAGGGTTGATCTACCTGTACTGGCTGCTGCTCGAAAACCGTCTCTGAGCGACCGGCTATTCCGATCAATTCTACATTGGTGATTTGATTGGAATTGAAAGTCTGCACGATATTCACCCCTGTGACGAACACCGGGGTCTCGAACTGCACTTCCAACCACTCTACAGAATCACTCCCTGAGGAGGCCCAGGCGGTTTGGAAATCGCCACAGCGCTCGGTGTCCGGCTCCCCGGTGGCTTGCTCAGCAGCCCATTCAGGATCAGCGTAGGAGGTGCTGGCCTCCGCCGTAATCGCCCATTGACGCAGGGCTCCCTGCTGTGCGATCTCGGGTGGTAGCTCGACAGCTGTGGGGGTCTCTGGAGGGAATTGTGTAGGGATTGATTCCGCTTCCTGGGGAGCAAGTGAACACGCTGAGGTCAGCCAGACCAACCCCAAAAGGAGTCCCAGCGTCCTGTTTATCGACCTGATCTTCATCTTGATTAAATGAAAAACATCCCACCAGACAATATGGCGGGATGTTGATTGTATCAATCTTATTCTTCTTCTGCCTCGTCTTCGGCCTTGCCCTTCTCGATGACTTCGGGCTCGTCCGCCCCTGGCTCGACTTCGAGGAGTTCCTCTTCCTCGACTTCTTCTTCAACTACTGCCGTCGGGGCAACAGCTGCCACAATCATGGTCTCCGGATCATCATAAACGGTCAAGGTTTCGGGAAGATCAAGATCTCTGACCATAATATTGTCACCAATACTTTCCAAAATCGATGTTTCAATCTCGATTTGTTCGGGAAGATCTTTTGGCAAACACTCAATATCCAGAGAATCCAGGCCTGTTACGATCATCGCTCCGTACTCACGTGCCGCAGGGACATCATCCACATGAATGAATAATTTCACCTGGGCTCGCACAACTTGATCCATGGCAATCGCCTGGAAATCGACGTGTAAATACTCGCGGCTGATGATGCCTTTTTGGGTTTCGCGCACCAGCACAGAATACTCCTTGCCATCGAGCTTCAAGTTAATGAACGTGGACGAACCTACATTCCTGAGGGTCTTGGATGTTTCTCGCAAATCCATAACGATGGGAGTGGCATCGACACCAAACCCGTATAGCACAGCAGGGAGTTTGCCCTCACGGCGCAACTGCTTGACCTGCTTGCCAATCACCTCACGCTTGGAGGCTTCTAATACAATTTGATCTGACATTCTATCCTTCCTCGGAGCGCCTCTCACCTGGACTTACCAGGTTACCCTCGCTCCTCAAAAATATATTTCTGCGCAACACAGCTATTATTTGACTGCTACGCAGCTCAACACACAACAGACGAGAAGCCCGGTCTCGCAACCGTGACTTTATCAATTTATCCTTTACGGCCAGAGATCAATCGTGCGACCCAAAGCACCAGGCCAATCGCCGCACCAGCGGTCAAGCCCGCTAACACCGCCCGGGGAGTATCCAGAATTGTCTCCACATCACCCTTGACCTCGCCGCTCAGGAGCACAGCAGTGTGGATCTTATCGGCATTCACTTCGCGGGCCACAACGATACCAGCCTGGGAGTTTTGGAGGGTAGCTTCATCCGCAAAGGCAACCCCCAGGCCGCCTTCGACAATTGTCGCTGTGCTGGTACGGGCTACGCCAATACCACCCTGGGTGATATCCACTGTTTCCGCCTGAACTACCCCTGCACCGCCCTGTGTGATGGAAACCTCGCGAGCGTCCACCTGAGCAGCACCACCGGCACGCAATTCAACTTCTGTGGCACTGATGGTCTGTGCACCACTCTGCTGCAGACGCACAAGGTCTGCGTGGACATTTCCAACTTGAGCATTGGTCAAGTTGATAACTTCACCCGAGACATCCTCGGGGGGACTTTCTTGGGTCGTTTGCTTTTCATCTGTCATAACTTCCTCGCAAAAAAACGCCGCCACCAAACCTTTGGCGACGACATAGACTACGGTGGGATTGTACTGAGATTAAAGATATTCGTCAATGGTCAGGGGCAACACAAATTAGAATGACCGCTCGCTGCGAATTGCCAAATCCGCAGAAAAGAAGTGCTTCAAGTCCCGGATTTGGCAATCCGGCAAGAGCAGAGCTACAACAAAGGTTGGAACGCTTCTTGCAACAATCACTACATCAGGAGATCACCATGAACTACCTCAACTTACCCGATTTGCTTCTCGCCATGACCCTGAGCTTATTTCTGATGGGCGCGGTGACCTTCCTCTCTGGCGTGCTGGTCTTGCTCACCCGCACTATGGGTCGGGATGTGCGCGAGATCACTGCTCAAACCCGCAAATTAGCCCAAAAAGGTCTGGCGCAAGAATTATCTGGATTGGTTGGCAATGCCTCTGCGCTGCTTAACGCAACCACACAAATGGTGCGCACCACCGCCGGCCTAGGAACCCTGCTGGTTTTTATGGGCTTTATCCAACTGACAGCTTCTATTGGTCTCGCTTTGTACTTGTATGGAGGCTAACCATTTCATGGGCTCTTCTGCAAGCATAATTGGGTTAAAGGATTTCTTCCCGGAGACTTCCTGGTCCCAAACAATTCCTGCACTCAGGCAGGATGCCATCGTTTGGGGGGCGATTCAGGACCAGGAATTTAGCAGGCTTGCCATGTCCGAACTGGGCACTACACCCCAGGCCTGGACCCCGGCAAATCTAGCCCTACTCTCCTTGGGATACAAGCTGCGTGCCGTAGATCTACGCAATGTGCCCAACAGTCTTCCCGCAGACCTGCTCGACAAAGCTAAAGTTGCATTCAAAACTCTGACTGCCGACTCTGAGCGTAGCCTTAACCAGGCTGGCTTGATCGCCCTGGCCTTACGCGATAAGCCCGACCTGTGGTCTACCTTACCCGGAATTACTTTGGTCAATACTGCGCTGACTTGCCTGTATTCACTTGTTCCCGATCAGCCTGAACTTCTAGCTGCGCTTTCCTTGGAGCAAATCCTTCACATACTGCTATCCAATCCCCTGAGCATTTTAAGCCAGGTAAATATCCTGGAACCACTGCTCAGCGCAGCTCCAGCAGACCAACGCTTCTCGATCCTCAACTCCTTGGGTGCCCAGCGACCCCAGATCGCCAAAGAACTGATTGACAGGCTCTCCAAAAAAATCCCCTCTGCCACTCCTGGTAGCAATCCCACTGGAACTGCTCATGCAAGATCAGTCACTTCCAGGTTGACATCACCGCTTAGCGATCTCCAGACACATCTGCAACAAGCCGATCTCCAACACTTGTCTGCAAAACCAGAAGATGCTCGCCTGGCGCTGGCATCAGCGCAAGCAGCCATGGATCAGATCCAGATCAGATTGACTCTTCAAGCTGCGCAGGCTGCGGCCCAGGCAGGGGATGCCGAGGAAGCACTTTCCATTTGGAAGAATCATGCTCGAGATCAAACCAGCGATGACTCAATTGCCTTAGCCCTGACATTGATCGAACATGGTTTTGTATGCGAAGCCAAATCAATTTCCGAAAGCTACGACGATCAGGCACCCCCCTCCACTGCCGCTTTATTGCTCAAAGCAAAGCTGGCCTTGCAAGAAGGCGATATCAACTCCGCACAGGCTCTCGCCAAACAAGCGCTAAATACCTACCACACTGAAGATGTCCATACCTGCGACGAGCATGCTATAGCCACACAGTTATTGGAACTGAACTTGACGGATAAGGCGATTTTGCTGGCAAGACAGTGTCTCGATGCACGACCCAACGATCTCAGTGCCGCCCAGATCATGGCCAAAGCCCTGAGGCAGGCTGGTATCCCCGATGAAGCGCTGATCTGGTCCCATCTATCCGTGACGCTTGACCCAGAAAGCTTGGACCTTCGCCGTGATCTGGCCGAAACTCTTGAGAGCCTCGGTGAATGGCCACAGGCTTTAGACGAGCGACAACAGATCATCCAACAGGCCCGCGAGTTCGATATCCAGGATCATCTATCGTTAGCAAACTGCGCCTTGCATGCCAAGAGGCCCCAACTCACTGCCGAAATTTGCGAGCAAATCCTGGAACTCGATTCTGAAGATGGCTTCGCCCACACCCTGCTTGGTAAAGCTTTCTATACTTGCGGCGAGATCGATGAAGGGATAGAGCATTTCGAAAAAGCCATCCAGTTGACGCCCGGCCGGGCTGACCCCTGGCTTGCCCTAGCCGAGGCGTTCCATGAACAAGGAGAACATCGCAAAGCGCACCAGTCACTACTCACCGCCTCGCGCGCTGCCCCAGACTCACCAGAAATCCACTTCGCCCTGGGAAACACGTATCGGGAGTATGAAGCTCCGACGAAAGCACGCAAATCCTACCAGCGCGCTATGGAACTGGTTTCTACTCAGCAATCAAATTTGGGAATTGAGATCACCCAGGCTCTGGGAAACACACTCATCGAGCTGGGCCATATTGATCAGGCCAACCAGATTTTAGGTGCCGCTCATCGCAGCAAGCCATCCCACCCTGGGCTAGCCCATGCCTACGGAAGAATCCTGCTCACTCAGGATCAACCGGAAGACGCCCTAGCGCCTCTCTCGATGGGGTTGAAAAATGATCCTACCAACCAAGGTATTCAATTCGATTATGCCCGAGCTCAAGTCGCCGCGCATACGCAATTGGATCAAGCCGAGAAAACTCTCAAAGCTTTAGTGAAGCTCGATCCAGAGCATTCTCTCGCTATAGGTTTGTTAGCCGAAACCCTGGAGATCAACGCCAAATATCAAGCTGCTCTGGAAGCCTACCATCAAGCCTTGGGGACAGAGCTTACCCAAGACTCCGCCTGGATGAAGCGCTTATCTTTAGGCCTAAGCCGGGTAGCCCTGAAATTTGACCAAGCAGAAACAGCCCTGGCCGCTCTGGAAAATGCCTGGGGCAAGAACCCTGAGGATAATGAGATTGCTCGCATGCTGGCTGAAGTATATCGAGCTAACAATCTGCCAAACAAAGCGTTGCAGGTAGCCAGATCAGCAATGCAAGCCAACCTGACAAACCTCGACATTGTGATTTGGTTTGCTGAGCTGGCTACCAAACTGGATGCACCCAGAGAGGCGCTCGAAGCAATCGATAGAGGCTTGCAGTTGGATCCTCAGCGACCCCAATTGCATCTGAAAAAGGGGGACATTCATCTTCGACTGGAAGACTTCGCCGCTGCCTGCCAATCCTTCGACCAGATCATGACCTTGGAGTATGCCACAGCTGTCGATCTGGCAACTGCAGCCGAGGGATTGATCGTTATCGGTGATATCCCTCGGGCTGCGGCAAGCCTGGAACGTGCAGTGGCCCTATCCAAATCTTATTACGACGAAGGCCCAGGTGAAAAAGCCTTTCTCATCAACCTGCTCAAACATCTTGCCTCTACCCACGAAGCCAATCACGATTATCAAGCAGCCCTGGAGGTCATCGAGGAAGCCTTGCTACTTGCCAAAGAAGATTCCTTCTTTGAGGAAAGTAAAGCTGCTCTACTCATAAAACTTGGTCAATTCGAGAAAGCCATCGCCTGGATTGAAAGCTCTCTGGAGAGATCTCCAGACAATCCCCGACTGCATTTATATGCTGCGCGTATTCAAAGAACGAGAGGTAATCTCAATACCGCCGTTTATCATGCCCAAAAAGCTGTTGATGGTTTTGGTCCCGGTCATAATCTCACAGCGATCATTTTGAAAGCTGAACTGGCCCTGGGTATGATGCAACCCGACCTGGCAGACCAAGTTCTGCATGGTCAGTCCGTCGTCGTAGCAACTACCAACGCCGATCTGATCGCCTTCTATTGCCTCAAGGGTGAAATAGCACTCTCCAAAGGTGCCGAGATCGCTGCTGCGGATGCCCTCACCGCAGCATTGAAAATTGGCGAACAGCACCCTCGCACGCTTGCTCTGCAGGCGCGTCTACACCTGCGCCAGGCGAATTCAGACGAAGCGTACAATGTGCTAGAAAATGCCTTGATCACTCTGGGCGATTGCGATAAAGCACCTTCAACATCTCCCGAAATCTATCTGGCGATTGCCCAAGCCGCCAGCGAATGCCAGGCCTGGGACTCAGCCCTCTACTTACTCAAAGAGGCCTCGAAAATCGCCCCTCGCGAGCCGCGCCCCGTCGCCGAGCTCGCCCAAACTCTGGTCCGCCGAGCGGAGCACCAGCAGTTGTGCCAGCTGCTGAACCTGCAAAATAATGGCATTGGGAAAGCAGCCTCCTCTGACCATGCCTATGAGCAGTTCGAAGCTGCCATCCTTTCGACCACGCAAAACCTAGATGCGCTGCGCGACGCCATTATCGACACCAACTATTATCAGGATTTCCTGGCAACATGGTTATCACGCGGGCAGGCTATCTTCAAACCCAGTTTAGAACATGCCCAGGCTCTCACAGATCTGCAGCCCACACCCGATAACCAGGCTGCCTATCTGGCTGCTCAGAAAGCCAGTGGAAAATCGATTCAAGCCGGGAAAACAGCGCTGGCGATCCACGAGGCTATGGAAGTTGAATGCACCCACCCCGAACTATGGGGATATATCGCCCTGGCACTGGCTGAAACAGATCATGAACTGGCATCTGATGCTGCCCAAACTGCATTGGACAATGCTATCCGCTCTGCCCATCCAAATTATCCGATCTTCCACGCACTCAAAGCGCTGGTCGCCCAACAAACCGGGGACCGCGCCGCCCAACTCAAGGCTACACAAGACCTGCTGAAGGTTTGGGAAAACGAGCCCCACTGGCATATCCTGGCTGCCGAATTACTGATTGAGGATCGGGAATCACCTGCTGACTCTGCCATCCAGAGTGCCATCACTCATCTGGAGAAAGCTACCCAGCTTGAACCACTCCAGGTGGCCCACTATCAAAAATTAGGTTCCGCTTACCTGATCGCCCAAAACAGCCAGGCTGCCATCCGAGCTTTGAAACGCGCCACCAATTTGGCTCCTAAGGACCTTCAACCCTGGCAGTCGTTAGCCGAGATCTACCTGCTCACGGAGCAATTGAGACAGGCCGAAAAGTGCGCATTGCAGGCTCTCCAGCTTGATCCCCAGATGCCCAACCCGAACCTGGTCCTGGCAGAAGTGGCTTTGAAGAATGGATTTCCCCAGAAAACAGCAGAATATGCCAGTAAAGTACTGGATCTCAAACCTGGGGAGCCCCAGGCATTGCTGCTCCAGGCAGATGCCTTGATCGCCATGAACAAACAGGCCCGGGCCCTAGAGGTTATAGAAGCTGCGTCAGCGCGCATCCTGCCCACCACGGAGTTGCTTCTCAAAACCGTAGAACTCCGTCGACATGTCCAGGGGGAGAAGGCCGGCCTGGAATCACTCAACAGTATGGTTGCCAACCATCCCGGCGATCCGCAAATTCTTGTAGCCCATGCCCTGGCATTGGCCGAAGCTGGCGATCAACACGATGCCATCCAGGCTGCCCAAAGAGCGCTGCAGAGATCTGACGTGGAGTTCGCTACAGAAGACCAGGCCAATTTGCTGCATACATTGGGCCATTTGCTGCGCCGGAATGGCCAACTCGATCAGGCAGTCAAACATCTCAGCCAGGCCATCGACCACACTCCCGATTGGGTCGATCCTTATATTGAGCTGGGACGCACCTACCACCAGCGCCGGCAGTACGACCAGGCTCTGCAGACCTTCCAGCAAGCTATCGCCATTGCACCCTCTGACCCGCGTCCGTACTACCGGGCCGGCATGACCTTGAAAGAAACCAAAGATTATCCCAATGCCGAGACCATGCTGCGCAATGCAGCGCGTTTGACCCCGGAAGATGTCAGCGTCCAACGGCAGCTGGCTGCCATCGTGGCACTCAACCTGGTGCACAACCCTAAGAATGTGCTCTCCTCTATAAGATCAGGTTCATAGGAGAGCACCCACTCAACTGGTAGCACCGCGGAGCGGAGCTACCAGAGAGAAATTATCCAACTCGTAGCATCGCTCTGCGGTGCTACCTCAAACAGACGCTCTGCGTCGACAGTCCCACCGCAAAGTGATGGAACGAGATACACGTGAGACAGGACCTATGAATAACATCCATCCCATCCCAACCGACAAGCCCTTCGAGCCAACACCTCAGGACAAGCCCTTCGAGCTAACACCTCAGGACAAGCCCTTCGAGC
>CAZUSV010000043.1:0-9017 GCA_964622645.1 uncultured Anaerolineales bacterium | reverse complement strand
AACACCTCAGGACAAGCCCTTCGAGCTAACACCTCAGGACAAGCCCTTCGAGCCAACACCTCAGGACAGGCTCTTCGAGCCAATACCTCAAAACAAGCCCTGGCCGCGAAAATATCTGCTCGATATTTTGCATACTGCTCTGCTGGTCAAGGCTCATCGTTTTGCAGACCAGATCGCCCTGGCCTGGCTGACCTTTTATGAGAACGATCTTTACGTGCGCTTGCTGCGTGCCAAAGCCCTGCTCGGGGATGGCGATGCCAAACAGGCCCCTACGATGATCGAGAAGATCTGCCAGGCTGACCCAGAGTTCCTGGAGGCCCAACGCTTGCGTCTCCAAACATCAGCAAGAGCTGCAGCCAAAGGAGACAACCAGGCCCTGGGCTGTGTGCAGGTCTTGGGCGGGATGCCCCAACTGGATACCAAGCTGGTTCAGCCCGCCCCAGCGTGGACTCAATCCCTGAGCGCCGCCCGCAAAGCCCTCTCCCAGGGTGATTTCGATACCGCTCAAGAGCAGATCAGCCTGGCGCTGGCCGAAGAGCCCATTCCGGCCTTACTAGGAGTCACCCACCTGCAAAGCCTTTGGGGCCAAAAGGATACTCCCAGGGCAGCCATTCAGAATATCGCCGGACACTATCAGAAGCGCTGGCCGGAGTGCGTCCCGATAATGCTTGTCCTGGCTGACAGCATGATGGGCGGCGCTAAATCGGATAAGGCTGTGGCCTTACTGCACCGCGCCGCCACCAACGATCCCAGCGGACAGGTGGCCAAACGTATCTGGGGGGCGAACAACCCCTACAAAGCCCTATGGCCCGAAGGGATGCAAGCCATCATCGATATCTCCATCCCCGCTGAAGTGGCTGCAGCCTTGGGTTGGAATCTGCTGCCCTCACCCGCGCAACCACTGCCGCCCTATGTTTGGGAACGAGGCCTCAAAGATGAACAGCCCTCTGAGGGAGCAGGACCTGCCTCATTGCTCAGCGAACCCGCCCAAACTGAGTCCGAACCGCCTGCTATCTCAGAAGCTGCCCCAGGTCCCCCGACCGAGGGGCTACCGAATGAAGGACTACCGCCTCGGTCAGGAGACCGGCCTGAGCAGGTAGAGTCTTCCAAAGACCGGCCAGTGCAAAATGCAAAGCCAGTCCCGATCTCCATATCCGAATCTTCCAGCATCGAAAACAAACTCGAGCAGGCCCGCTCAACCTTCAGAGATCTGCTGGATACCGATCAGCCTGATGAGCCAGAGACCCCGCGCTCAGTGGAAAACGAGTTGGCGCAGATCGCGCATCGATTGGAAGTGCCCGATGTGGCCCACTCCGACGGGCGCCTGCCGGTCTATGTCGTCTTCAGCACCAGGGCAGGGCTAAAGCGCAAATACAGCGCACAAAATACTCCTGCAATCGACGACGCCATGCAAAAATTGGTCTTAGCGCTGCGGGAACGATCAGGTTGGGGTTCCATCCTGGTCTACGCCGATGATCCCGCAGGCATGGCCGGATTAGGCCTCAAGCCCAGCCCGCCTGACGACCCCTGGAAGTTGAAGTTAGCCCTGTCAGACCTGGACGAGGCCTTGAAAGAGAAAGGCGCCATGATCGGTGCCTTATTGATCGTGGGGGGGCCAGAGGTGGTGCCCTACCACCACCTGCCCAACCCCACCGACGATGCCGACAGCGACGTGCCCTCCGACAACCCCTACGCCACGCGCGACGAGAACTACTTCATCCCCGAATGGCCGGTGGGGCGCCTTCCCGGCGGTGCAGGGGCAGACCCCAAATTATTAATAGGCACCTTGCGAGGATTGATCAAGCGACATACGGAGGCCAACAGCAACCAAAAGGGCTGGCTGCGATTAGTTCTCGACTGGATCATCAACCACCTGCTGCCGCGCCGCAAAGATCCTCAGAGCTTCGGCTACACCGCTGAGATCTGGCAGCGGGCTGCGCTGTCTGTGTTCCGCACCATTGGCGAGCCGCGCCAGATGATCACCTCGCCCCCGGTGGGTGAGCACAACCAGATCCCTGAGCCCACTGCCCAGCTAGGGTATTTCAACCTGCACGGCCTGGTCGACGCTCCCGAATGGTATGGTCATCGCGACCCCTCCAACTACCCCAAGCCCGGTCTAAAGCCCATTGATGAAGGTCCAGATTACCCCATTGCCTTGCGACCGCAAGATGTGGTCAACAGCGGGCGCGCCCCGCAGGTGGTCTTCAGCGAGGCCTGCTATGGCGCACATCTCTTGGGACGTGCGGTGGAAGACTCCCTAGCATTGAAGTTCCTGGGCTCGGGCAGCCAGGCAGTGGTGGGTTCGACAGTCATCGCCTACGGATCGGTGACCACTCCCCTCAATGCTGCTGATCTGTTAGGCAAGGCTTTCTGGCAATTTTTACAGCAGGGTTTCCCAGCAGGGGAAGCTCTGCGACGCGCCAAGATCCATCTGGCCAAGGAGATGCACAAACGCCAGGGCTACCTGGACGGCGAAGACCAGAAGACATTGATCTCCTTTGTGCTCTATGGGGATCCGCTGGCTAATGCCAAAAACTTCCCAAGTCTGGGAGAGTTTGGGAGTTTCAAACGAAAATCCAAAGAAGTACAGCGTTTCGCCGACGCACCACCCCAGGTCAAGACCATCTGCGACCGGGCCGACTCAACTGAGAAATCCCAGCCTATCCCTGAGGATGTCTTAGGCAATGTAAAACGTCTGGTCGAGCAGTATCTACCGGGTATGGAGGGCGCCGATCTCTCCCTGAGCTACGAGCATGCCGAGTGCTGTTGCGAGGGTCACACCTGCCCAACGGGTCAATTGGGGGCTAAATCCCTCCCGGCCGTCGACCCTCAGCGCCGCGTGGTCACCATGCGCAAGGAGACGCGTGATGCCTATCGCGTACACCCAGCTTACGCCAGGTTGACTTTCGATCAAGAGGGGAAGATTGTGAAGGTAGCGGTGAGTAGATAGTCAGTATCCAGTATCCAGTGACCAGAGTAAACAGAACCCATCAGAGATTGAAATCTCTGATGAGATAGGAAGTCCGCTTAAGCGGACTTGGTATTTCAGCAGAAAATTCATTTTCTAGGAAGTGTTCCCAACCTGCGAGAATTGGAGTGAGGATGCGGGGGAGTATAGATATCGACGAGCTGTTCAGGATATACTGGTTAGCGTGGAAATTGAATGACCATAAAGGAAATATCTTCTTGGCTCAACCTCAGGACTAGGTCTCTAGAAATTGCAGGGGTAATTCCCCAGATTTAGGGGTGAACGGGGTGCTCCGCACCCCGTTCACCCCTAAATCTGGGAGGTCCCACGTCGATTCCTAGTGAGTCTCAGGACTCTGATCTTGCGGGTGCTGAAATATTAGATATAATTGGTAAAGTAGATAAGTTTATCCATTTTTTCACAAATCAGCTTACCTCTTTTACTAAATCGGAATATCGAGTTCCTTATTCCAGGACTCATCCCAACAGCGATAGTTGCCGCGCCAACATCAATAATGCATCTCAGCGTGGAAACGTAACCACTCAAACAAGCTAGTGTTTACACCATGTACAGGCCGTTCCTTCTATGAAAAATGACCTCGTCCATCTGGGTGTTGAAAATATCTCCTTGAGCTTTGGCGGTACGCAAGCATTATTGGATGTCAGCTTTGATGTCTATCAAGGAGAAATCCTGGCGATCATCGGTCCCAATGGCGCGGGGAAAACATCGACGTTGAACTGCATCAGTGGCTTCTATCGTCCAAACAGGGGCTCTATTTATTTCGAAGATCAAAATATCACCCGCACACCCATATACAAAATTGCCGAATTGGGCGTTGCACGAACTTTTCAGAACATCGCCCTGTATACTGGTCTGAGTACTTTGGACAATATCATGGCAGCCCGGCACATCCATATGAAATCAGGAATGCTGGGCTGTATGCTGTATTGGGGATTGGCAAATAAAGAAGATATCCAACACCGCCGTGTGGTCGAAGAGATCATCGACTTCCTGGAGATCGAGCATATCCGCAAGGCTGTGGTCGGCGCGCTGCCGCACGGCTTGCGCAAACGCGTCGAATTGGCCCGCGCCCTGGCGCTCGAACCGAAGATACTGCTGCTCGATGAACCTATGACGGGCATGAACCTCGAAGAAAAGGAGGATATGGCCCGATTTGTTCTAGACATTCACGAACTGCAGAACACGACCATCGTACTGATCGAACATGATATGGGATTGGTGATGGATATTGCCGACCGCATCATCGTGCTCGATTTTGGTAGTGTGATCGCCGAAGGCATTCCCGAAGAGATCCGCAACAACCCGGCTGTCATCCAGGCGTATTTAGGCCAGGAGTATTAAGTTGCCCCCCTAACCCCCCAACTTTGGGGGGAACCCGCTCCCCCACGCCGACACCATGGGCGGACCCTTAACCGGCACGCCTACGGCGATACGGATTCTACGGACAGAAAACTACTAAATCCCAAAAATCCGTGTCCACACATTCAGACTTTATGGATATGCTTGATACGCTCCCCAAACATTTTATGGAAAAAGTAGACCGCTACGGTGACCAAAAGGTTGCCGTGAGGCAAAAGGATTACGGCATCTGGCAGGAGTTTACGTGGGGCGATTCTTACAAACAGGTGCGCAATTTTGCTTTGGGATTGGTGAGCCTGGGCCTGGAAAAGGGTGACAAGGTCAGCATTGTCGGCGACAATGACCGCCAGTATATGTGGGCCGATCTGGCGATCATGGCTGCAAGGGGGGTGACAGTAGGCATCTTCACAGATGCGATCCCCAGTGAGATGGAGTATGTCATCGTTCATTCCGAGTCGAAATTCGCCTTGGCGAAAGATCAGGAACAGTGCGATAAACATCTGGAAATCAAAGAAAAACTTCCACTCGTTCAGAAAGTCATTTACTGGGAGCCGCGCGGCATGTGGCACTATGATGATCCCTGGTTGATGTCTTACGAAGACGTAATCGAACTGGGCCAGCAGCTCCATGATGAGCAGCCGCACTTGTTCGAAGAACTCATTTCCGGGGGAAATGGCCAGGATCTGGCAAACTTGTGCTACACCTCGGGAACCACAGGAGTCCCCAAAGGGGTCATGCTAACCCATGAGAATTTCCTCTCTGCAGTAGAAAGCTTTCATTTATTAGAACCACGCCTGGATACAGACAATGTGCTCTCCTTCACTCCTCTAGCCTGGATTGCCGAGCACACCTTAGCCGTCACCCCCCATGTCATGTATGGCCTGATGGTCAACTTCCCAGAAGCGCCGGAGACTGTAAGAGAGAACATTCGTGAAATTGCTCCGGAATTCCTCTTCTATCCCTCCCGGCTATGGGAAAATCTGACTGCCATTATCCAGGTACGTATCACAGACAGTACCTGGCTCAACCGCTTCTTATACAATCTCTTCCTGTCGATTGGATACAAAGTTGCTGACCTGCACTATGAGAGGAAAACGGTAGGATGGGGGTTGAAGGTATTGAATGCCCTGGGGGATTTCCTGGTGTTCCGACCCTTGCGTGATCAGTTGGGGCTGACGCGTGTGCGCACTGCCATCACAGCCGGTGCCTCCCTCAGCCCGGATATGCTGCGCTTCTTCCGCGCCATGGGAATCAATCTGAAGCAAGTGTATTCGTCTACAGAAACTGCCGCTGCCGGGACCCAACACAAGGATGAAGATGTCAAATTTGCCAGTGTTGGCCAACCACTCCCTAATATCCTGTTCAAGATATCCGCAGAGGGAGAAATTCTGATTGGTGGAGAAAATATCTTTGTAGGATACTACAAGGATGAAGAAGAAACAGCCAAATCCCTTTCTGTAGATGAAAAAGGAAGGCGTTGGTTTCATACCGGCGATGCCGGCTACATCGATGAGGACGGTCACCTGGTTTACCTGGACCGCGTCAAAGATATGATCACCCTGGCCAGCGGGGAGAAGTATTCTCCGCAATTCCTGGAGGGACGTCTAAAGTTCAGCCCCTATATTCAACACGCCATGGCGGTGGGTGCCGAGGACAAAGAATTCGTCACTACCTTGATCAACATTGATTACGACAACGTTGGTCGCTGGGCTGAGAAAAAGGGGATAACCTATACGACTTTTACAGACCTCTCCCAAAAACCGGAAGTTTATAAAGTCATCCAGGAGGATGTCGAACGAGTCAACAGTTCACTTCCCCTGGGCGCGCGCATCCGCAAATTCGTACTCATGCATAAAGAATTCGACGCCGACGAGGCCGAAATGACTCGCACCAGGAAACTACGTCGGGGCCTGTTATATGATCGTTACCAAGAGATCATCGATGCCATGTATGATGGGCGTGATGAAATCCAGGTAATTGCTGAGGTCAAATACCGTGATGGCCGTACGAGCACTGTCGATACTACGGTGCACATCGCAAAGCTCGAAATGGAGGCACAGCCCGCATGAACTGGCAATTACTGCCACAATTTACCATCACCGGGATCTTGGCAGGTGGGCCGATTGCACTCATCGCCTTAGGGTTAGTACTGATCTTCAAATCCTCGTATATTTTCAACTTTGCTCAAGGGCAATTATTGCTGCTCGGCGCCCTGGTCACCTGGTATTTCTCCATAGAGATAGGGCTGAACCTGTGGCTGGCGATTTTTCTGGCCATCGTGATCATGGCTATCGTGGGCTTTGTGATCGAGAGGTTGGCTCTGCGTCCCATGACCGGACAACCCCTACTTTCAATCATCCTGATGACACTGGGGTTGAGCCAGGCACTCCAGGGACTGGCACTGCTCATCTTCGGCGGCGCCCAACGAAATTTCCCGCAAATTTTCTCAGCTGGGGACCCGTACAAAATTACCACCCCGCTCATTCACAATGACAATAACATCATCCTAATCCTGAAACAGAATCTGGTCTGGTCATTCGTGGTCGCCGTTATCGGTGTGATCATCATTGGGGGCTTATTCCAATACACACGCACCGGCCTGGCGATGCGCGCAACCTCTGAAGACCATGAGTTGGCCCAGAGCGCAGGGCTGCGCATCCGGCGCATTTTTGGGATTTCATGGGGTTTGGCTGGAGTGGTGGCAACCGTGGGCGGTGTGCTGCTGGCAACTTCCAGTGGACTGGACCTCAGCTTATCGCTGGTTGTTCTGGCCGCCTTCCCTGCAGTGCTCCTGGGAGGCTTAGACTCAATTCCTGGTACCGTAGTGGGTAGCTTACTGATCGGGTTATCCCAGGGGTTGGTGAAAGTATCCCAAGTCGCTATCGTGCGAAATTCGGCTGAGATTATGCCCTATGTGGTTCTGATGATCGTACTGCTAATCCGTCCAGAGGGACTCTTTGGGCAGAAGCGTATCGAGAGGGTCTAAGCATGGCGATTCAACGACCAGCAGGAGAATTTGATTTCAGCTACACCTACGACATGGCCACCATCCGGCGGCGCTGGCAGTGGCTGGCATTATTACTTTTCCTGGCCATGCTATATACATTGCCTCTCTACGCCAACCAGGGTATCGTCTCGTTGGTAAACCGCATTGGAATTGCGATCATCGCTGTTCAAGGATTGAATTTACTGACAGGGTATACGGGCCAGATTTCCATTGGCCAGGCGGCCTTCATGACGGTTGGAGGCTACATTTCAGCGCTTTTGGTCAACAACCTGGGCTGGCCCTTCCTGGCGGCCTTGCCTATGGCAGCTTTAGGGGCAGGCGTAGTTGGTTTGATATTCGGGCTTCCCTCCCTGCGGGTAAAAGGCTTCTACCTGACCATGGCGACCCTGGCAGCGCAGTTCATCATCCCCTGGTTCACTCGCCAGGCATTTCCCGCAGTGCTCAATGGCGCGCAAGGTTTGAATGTAGATGTGCCAGAAATCTTTGGGGTCAAGTTCAATGAGCCCTCGAAATATATCTACATTACCCTCACAATTCTGATCATCACTACAGTCATTGCGCACAACATCTCTCGCTCTCGGCTAGGTCGCGCTTTTGTGGCCATCCGCGATAATGACCTGGCGGCAGAGCTGTTGGGTGTGAACCTTTTCAGCTACAAACTGCAAGCCTTCTTCCTGGCAGCGGTCTACGCCGGTATTGCAGGTTCCTTGATGGCGCACCATTTACGTCACATCAATTCTGAAACATTCAACCTGGTAGATTCGATCTTATTGTTAGGCATGTTAGTAGTCGGCGGATTAGGCACGAACTTGGGTGCCATCTTCGGTGCTATCGTTGTTGAATTGATCATCGAGGGCGCCACACTATCTGCGCCATTTTTCGTGGATCTTTTCCCTGCAACTGCCGCAGGCATGATCCAGGCATTACGCCCTTTGTTCTTCGGTTTTACCTTGATGTTGTTCCTGATCTTCGAACCGCGCGGTTTGGCCCATCGCTGGCAGCTACTCAAAGCAGCCTGGCGACTACGCCCATTCTCGCATTAGCGATCTCGAAAGTTTCAGCAGTACATTACAATCTTGGCTAGAAATTATCTCAAAAATACTCTTTCGTCAGACGAGAAGCCCGAAAATAGGGGGTTACGGGGGTGCTCCGCACCCCCGTAACCCCCTATTTTCGGAAGTTCTCGCGAAGTTGACTTTGTCGGAGTAGTAACCGTAAATCAATAAAATCACCGTTCTATGAAAGGAGGTGGTGCCTGGCAAACCATACTATAAGAAATTTGACCCTCGTTTTATCAAAAGCAAAATCGTTCAAGGAGAGAAGACACGATGAAACTCAAAAGAATAGCTTGGATATTTACCACCTTACTGATCGTTTCTTCGATGCTACTGGTAGCCTGCCAGCCAGCAGCGCCCGAAGAAGCTCCTGATGCGGACGCAGCTGCTCCGGAAGAAGCCGCTCCGGAAGAAGCTGCGATGGGCACGTACTACGAGCGCGCCATGGCCGGCGAGTTCGATGGCACGGTTGTGAGCATGACGGGACCCTTCACCGATGAAGACGCTGTCAAGTTCGACAACTCAGTGGCGGCCTTCGAAGAAGCCACCGGCATCGACATCCAATACGAAGGCTCGAAGGAATTCGAGGCCTCGATTGGCATCCGCG
>CAZUSV010000042.1:10208-32710 GCA_964622645.1 uncultured Anaerolineales bacterium | reverse complement strand
AATTGTCTTGAAGGCATTCTACTCAATTCTGTAATTCTTTCACAGTCTCAGAGCAGTGGAACGAGAGTGATGGTACTGCCGTGTTAACGGAGAGCTGTACGAATCGCTTCGGCAACGGCAACATCATTTTCGACCGAAACGATCTGCACGAGCTCATGCCGATTCGGGTCTTCAGCAAGTTCATCTGCATACCGTCCAGTCCCGCGTAGGGCGATCACCGCACGACCGGCTTCTAGCGATAACTGGATATCCGATCGGGAGATATTACCACCATTGAACAATATAGCGATCGAGCGATTGCCTTGCGATAACATTGAGGCTGTCGCAACAATCCAGGGTGACTCATCGCCAAATTCTGTTCCAGGTGTCAGTATGAAATGAGTGTAATGAGGATCGAGCGGCCAGCGCTTCCTTCCCCACCATAGAAATTTTTGGCTCTTGGGGCCTCCTGGCCAGGTGACAGCATCTTCTACAGTGATCCCCAATAAGGGAAAATCGAAATCGTTCTGGTCGCGAATCAGGCCCATCAGACTCATAATGCCCATTTGCGTGCCCCCAGAAATCACCACCGCGCCCAATTCTTGGGCAACATCGGCCACTGATTGCAGCGCTAGGCGAGTCAAATCAAAATGCTCGTATACCATGCCACCAATCAGGACAATTACCGGCTGGCCACTGCTAATACCCAACTCGGTCAAAGCCTGGGGAATGAGCACTTGATCATCAGGAATCACAGCTTTTGCCAGCAGCTTGGGAAATTGAATTTCTTTTACCTGCATATTTACTCCCCCCCAGACATCTGCTTTCCATCCCCGCCACCGCGCAGCATGATGATCTCAGCCATGATGCTGACAGCGATCTCTTCAGGGGTTTCGGCATTCAGTTCCAGGCCAATCGGGGAGTGAACGCGCTGGATCTCTTCATCGCTCATACCGGCTTCCTGCAACTTTTCCACCGTGGTCGCCCAGCGCCGGCGCGAGCCGATCACGCCAATATAGGGCGCCTCTGACTTCAACAACGCCGGCAAGCCTTGCGCGTCAATATCAGCGCCGCGGGTGGTCAACACGAGATACGTCCAGGGGGTGATCTCCAGGTGCTGGGGCAATTCCGTCATCGGGACGGGGTAATATTCGTCGGCATCGGGGATCACTTCAGGGGCACAAAACTCCACTCGGTCATCGTTGATGGCAACGCCAAATCCGAGCCATTTTGCCAGGTGTGCCACAGCCCTGCCGACATGTCCACCGCCGATAACCACTACCAAAGGATTGGGGATGATCGGTTCCACATAGACCTCCAATTGACCACCGCAAACACCAGGATCGCCGCGCTCAGGATCTGTCATCGAGTACGCTAATCGGCGTGGTCTACCCTCATCTAGCGCTTGCAGGGCTTCGTTGATCACGCGGTTCTCTAATTCACCGCCACCCACAGTTCCAATGAAAGTGCCATCAGGGTAAATCAACATTTTACTGCCCGCTCCGCGCGGCGTCGATCCCTGGCTATGGACGACAATGCACAATATGCCAGCTCCCCCATTTTTTTCTAGATCAGTCAACGCGCGGTATACAAATTCCATTTTTTAGCTAATTTCCCAGCAATCCTAATACTGCTGGCAGTAATTGTTTTTTCCGTGAGACAACACCCCTGGCATATCGGGTGCCATCATCTTCCAAAGGATAAGGTAGATCATCCAAAATTGGTGGAGGGTTATGTAGTACCAGACTGCTCGATCCGGTGACAACATCGGTGACCATCAGCATCGAAAAATCCAAAGCGCGCGAGGAGCACATTTCGTCTAAGGCACGGGTCAATGGTGCAAGATGCTCTCTCAACTGCAATAGATCGGTGACTTCCGCCTGAGCAACAGCAAATTTGTATCCCCCGGCCTCATAGGTTTTTAAGTCGGTATTGACAATTTCTTCTGGATCGCGCGTTGAAAGTCCAGCCCCAGCTTCCAGAACTTGTTTTCCAAAGGATTCCTGGTCTTCCCCCTTCAAGGGACTATCCCAGGCGAATGTCCAGCGGCCCAAACGCTCCAAGGCCTGTCGATCACGCTCGGTTGAGGTTGGTGAAGAAAGCAGCAAGGTATCTGATATCAGACCTGCCAGTAGGATTCCGGCTATCTCTGGTGGGGGACTCAAGCCAGCCTGTTTGATGCGCTCGGATACCAAGGTACTGGTGCTGCCTACAACGTCTACGGTAAAACGGATGGGCTCTACAGTTGGCAGATTGCCCAGACGGTGGTGATCCAAAATCTCGACCAGGTCGGCGTCTTCCAATGCGCCTAAGGCCTGTTCGGCCTCATTGTGATCGACCAATACCACGCGCAAACGCGGCGGGTTGAGGATATCCCGCTGACGACAGACACCCAGATATAACCCATTCTCATCGACAACCAAGAAGTGATTACGCTCTTCGCGAAAAATGCGCGGCAGCGCATCGCGGATACGGGCTGCCTGGGGAAATTTTGGCACACCTGTATCCGTCGCTTCGTGACAGGGAACCTCCAAGAGCTCGGTGATGCTCATCTCCTGCCGGCGAGGGTTTGGACCGATGATCTCTCCCAGGAATGAGAACAAGGTTAGCCCCGTGATCAGACCATAGGGAGTGCCATCTGCATTGATGATCGGAGCTACACCGCCGGTACGGTTGGCAATCGCCCAGGCCTCGCGTAAAGGGCTATCTGGGCTGGCAGTGTCCATACGCCGGGTGACATTCTTGAAGCGCGGCGAAGCGTCGGTGAGCAGCTCAGGGGATTCGATCCCCAACCGCTCAAGCACCCAATTTGTCTGCGGATTGGTTGGCCCTACCCGAGCTGGGACAGCATCGATCTCATCGCGCTCGCGCAACAACCAGGCATACCCAATCGCCGAGGCAATCGAGTCTGTATCCGGGTTGACATGACCAACAACATACGTACGATTATTCATAAAAAATTATTGGACACGGATGAACGCGGATATAACGGATTTTAATAAAATCTTTAATCCGTGTCGTTCCGTGAATTCCGTGTACTATTTTTTGTCCTTCAATGCGCGCCAGACTTTCTCTGGCGTGATGGGATTGGCATCGATATTGACGCCAACGGCATTATTAACAGCGTTGCCCACTGCAGGAGCAACACCATCCAAGGGAATCTCTGCGACGGCTTTGACCCCAAAGGGATGGCTGGGCTCGAAGGTCTCCACAAAGATGGTCTCCAACTCCGGCATTTCGTGGGCCATGAAAATATGATAATCACGGAAATCTACCTCGCGCGGTTGACCTTTACCATCATAGACCATCTCTTCACTAACCGCATATCCAAGTGCTTGAGCCATACCGCCTTCGATCTGCCCCGAGGCGGTGATGGGGTTGACGATCACCCCGGAGTCGACCGCCATGACCAGCCTGTCGACAACGACCTGACCAGATTCCGTATCGACTGTCACTTCGGCGAACTGGGCTGCGAAAGGCGGCGGCGCCACAGGTGAAACATAAGAGCCTACCGCCATGATCTGTTCTTGGTCTTCGTGATGGAGAGCGTTCAAGGCCACATCTCCAAGGGTTACGAATTCGCCACCAGGCCCAACGGCTTTGCCATCAAGGAGCTTAACGTTTGAACGTTCAAACGTTTGAACGCTCAAACGCTCATTCAGCATTCTGGCAGCTCGGATTCTTATGCGTTCGGCCACTTTCTCAGCGGCGTTGACTACCGCTGCGCCGGATACATAAGTTGTCGAAGAGGCATATGCGCCCTTATCAAAAGGTGTGAAGTCCGTATCCGAGGAGTAGACGATCATATCATCCAAGGGAACACCTAAGACTTCTGCGGCCATTTGCGCCAGAACAGTGTCTGAGCCGGTTCCCAGGTCGGTAGCACCGATCAACAAGTTGAACGAACCATCATCGTTGAGCTTTATGGATGCTCCACCCATATCCAAATAGGGAATGGCTGTGCCCTGCATAACCGTAGCTACGCCGATACCTTTACGGAGTGCGGAGTGCGGGGTGCGGAGTGCTCCGGTACGTCGCACTTCGGACATCGCACTTTCTCGCCATTGCGCATTACCAAATTTCTGATCCCAACCAATAGTGGCCTTACCTTGCCTAACGCACTCTTCCAGGGCGCAGGTCTCAATGGTCTCGGGGCGTGGTTCACGTCCCTCGCTCCAGGCGGTGCTGAAGGGGTGCAGCTCACCCGCCCTGAGGGCGTTCTTGAGGCGGAACTCCAGCGGATCGAGGCCCAATTCCTGGGCGATCTTCTCCATATGACGCTCGACTGCCCAGAAACCTTGGGGGACACCATAGCCGCGGTACGCACCGCAGGGAGGGGTATTGGTATAAACTATATCAGCATAGAAACGGATATTGGGCGACTGACGATATTGCCCATCTCCCACGTACAGTGCCATGGATTTATGTCCAGTATTACCAGTAACCGTCAAGGCGTGAGCGCCATTGGCGCCCGTATCGCTGAGGGCATACATATCGTTGGCTGTGATGGTGCCATCATTCTTTACACCAGTCTTCATGCGAATACGCATGGGATGGCGCGAGCGCGAGGCGATAAACTCCTCTTCACGGGTGTATTCGTAGATCACCGGTCGCTTTGTGGCAATGGTCAGGTGCGCAGCCACATCTTCGATGAGCACTTCTTGCTTACCGCCAAAACCGCCACCGATGCGCGGCTTGACCACACGGATACGCTTGACAGGCAACCCCAGCACGGGAGCCAGCATGCGGCGCACATGGAAAGGGACCTGGGTGCTGGTGCGGATCACCAGGCGGTCATCCTCATCCCAATAGGTGACCACAACATGGGGCTCGATATGCGCCTGCTGCACTTTAGGCACCACATATTCAGCCTCGAAGATCTGGTCCGCCTCGGCGAAGCCCTTCTCCACATCGCCAATATCGATGCGGATTTCTGCGGCCAGGTTGCGTGAGGCGTCGGAATCTGCAAAGTCGACATACTCAGGTTCGTCGTGGATGATGGGCGCGCCTTCCTGCATGGATTGCCGCACATCCAGGATTGGCTCTAGTGCCTCGTATTCAACCTCGATCAATCCCAGGGCTTGCTGGGCAATTTCAGGCGTATCAGCAGCCACAAAGGCTGCCCGATCCCCAACAAAGCGCACTTTGCCGTCGAGCGAGAAGCAATCCAAGGGGCCTGGGATGGGATCGGATTGGCCAGCGGTGGAATAGACTACGCGAGGGACATCTTCATGGGTTAGCACTGCCGCAACTCCTGGCAACTCACGCGCTTTGCTGGCATCGATGGACTTGATCCTGGCATGAGCATGCGGGCTGTGCAGCACTTTGGCATAGAGCATGCCGCGCATTTCCAGGTCGGCGGCGAACGCTGGCTTGCCCTGTACTAACTTAACGGCATCAACTTTGGGCTCAGGCTTTCCAACGCGCTGTAATTGCTCTGTTTCGGGGGTGACCTTGATCTGGGGCATGACCTGGGTTTGCGTGGCAAAACCACCATCGAAGCCGCCAGTGTCCTCTTCTGGCATACCTTCAGGTGCAATCCATTCCGGGGGTGCCGGGATCGGTCGCCCAGTGCCATCGATGGGTTCGACTTCTTCGCCACGCAAAATGGCTGCCGCTCTCAATACGGCCTGCACGGGTTTCTTGTAACCGGTGCAGCGGCACAACACGCCAGAGAGCGCGTCGCGCACCTGGGCATCGTTGGGATTGGGATTTCGGTCGAGCAGCTCTTTGGAGGCAAGAATCTGGCCCGGGGTACAGTATCCACACTGAATAGCGCCAGTCTCAACGAATGCCTGTTGGAGAGGATGTAATCCATCGGTCTGCTTCCAGCCTTGCTCTGGGTGTTCCCCCAAAGCCTCGATGGTAGCGATCTTGTGCCCCTCGGCCTGGGCAGCTAAATAGAAATCTGCATTAATGGGTTTCCCGTCCAACAGAACCGTATCTGCGCCCGTTTCCCCATCCTCAGCGCCGAACTTGACCCCATAGTAACCCAACGAGCGCAGCACTTTGAAAAGCGTGTCGCCCGGGGCAGCATCGATCTGGTGTTCAACTCCGTTGATCAGAAGTTTAATATTCATTGATTTTTATCCATTCGGGCGACTGCAAGTCGCAGCAACACTTGCGAAGTCTGCCTACGCAGACTATCCGTTGGAAGCGACAATCTCCCATTCGGGGTTTAGATTCATTTCAGAATGATGTTGTTTCTGTTTTTGAATAAATGCTATTACCTTTGGTACATCTGACTTGCGAATAGTAAATGCACGATATGCTCCTTGCCACTTGAAGAACTCTCCAGGATTAATTTCGTGCGTTACTAGATGTGATGAGGAGCCTTTTACTCCTTTAGCTAATTGTGCTACTGAGACTGTCGTATGAAACCTGACAAGCAAATGCACATGGTCTTCAACTCCGTTAATAGCCAGCGGTTCGCATTTTAACTCTCTACATTTGGCTGCGATAGCTGCATAAATTCGATCCTCAATTTCGGCAGTTACGAGGGGTAAGCGATCCCACGTCGCCCAGATCATGTGCAAATATAATTGAGTGTAGGGAGCACGCATAGCAACAACCAGATATTTCAGAACCCAATATCCGGCGACTGGAAGTCGCAGCAACATTTGCAAAGCCCACCTACGTGGGCTGGATTAAATCTAGATGCAACCTGCGCAGGCAGGTTTCGCAATTGTCGGTGCGATTTCAATCGCCGAGGTACAAGCATAATCATTTACGCTTTCAACTCATCCAAACACCGCCTGGTCAGCGTAGCCGCCACATCGCTGCGGTACTCTGCGCTGGCCCATTGATCGCCAGCTTCTCGGTAGGCGTCACGGGCGGCGATCTCGGCGCCTTGAGGATTGGGGCCATCCATGGCCAGCAAAGGTGAATCTCCATAGCCACCCAAGGCTACCCGCGTGCGACCTGAAGACCATTGGGCCAGGGCCACACAGACAATGGGCAAATCGGCCGGGGATCGGGCTACGTAATGATAAGCCAGCTTGGTATTCAGGGGTATTGAAATCTCAGTGATGAGACGTCCCGCCAATTGCTCGACTCGTAAGGGCAGCAATTCTCCATAGAGAACCTTTTCATCGTCGGGCTGCATTAACAGCTCAGGGGCTAATGCCAGCATCGCAGTGGCAAAAGGAGAGCGGCCATTGGCCGAAACCAAAGCACCTGCCACTGTGGCCACCTGGCGGATATTGTAGGTGGCCTCGTGCTGTATGGCAGCTTGCAGAGTAGGAAGCAATTCAGGTTCATCCAGCAAAGCTTGCAGGTTCACCGTGGCGCCGATCTTCAGTATGTTCCCACCAGGTTTGATCAGATTCAAGCCCAAGGCCTGCAAATCCACTACAGCCACCTGCGCATCAGAAGGCTGATTGAGGATCGTTCCGCCACCCATGGGCACTGTCACAGGCTCTGTCCTGGCAAGCAATTTCAGGGCATCGGCTACTTTTTCTGGACGATGATATTCAATGATCATAAACATCTCACTTTAGCCTGGGTAAACTTTCCAGCCCAAGGCATTCATATCGACTTCTGCCAGCTTCTCAGCTGGTATATCCACCAACAAGGCTTCGGCTTCGGCCAACAACTCCCCATCGGGCCCATAGATTTCTGCCACAGAGGTAGCTGTGCGACGCTTGCTGTTTACGGCTCGGCCAATGATCTTGATGGGCTTACCAGTGGGGACATTCTGGCGGTATTGCACATTCATCCGGGCTGTGAACATAAAGCGGGGTTTTTCGGGATCAGGTCCCATGTGCACACGACCAAGGACTTCATCGACGAGGGAAGCGACGATGCCGCCATGCACAATGCCAGGGTAGCCTTGAAAATGCTCCGGGACTACATAATCAACGACAACGTCTCCAGACTCGGTTTGATAGAACTCCAGGTGTAAACCGTATTCATTCTCTACACCGCACACAAAACAATGACTCGAATTAGGTAGTTTCAACATTGAGGGCAAAAGGTATCTATGAGCAATTTCAGGTTGCCGCCTACGGGATACAAGATCGGGCAGGTAGCCCCGTGGTCGAGATATTCTTGGACTTTAGCAACGGCCTCGTCGGGTGTTCCGGAGGCTGTGATGCGGTAGATCAGGTCGTCGGGAACGAGGTGCTTGGCTGCCTGAATTTGTTCATGCGTAGCAGGCCAACCCAGGATGGACTGAATCTCGGCAACCACGTCGTTAGAGACTCCAGAGGCTTTGGCGATATGCGGCTGCTGGGCCAGATACTGAGTTAGCAGAACGCGCGTGGCCTCGATAGCCTCATCGTGATCGTGCTCCACCGAACAGACCACCAACTGAGGGCGCTCTATATCATCGATATCACGCCCGGCCTTCTTCGCTCCAGCAGCCAGATGGTCCATGGCCCTGTCATTGTATTCGACCGGCACACAGTAATTGAGCACAATCCCGTCGGAAATCTCGCCGGCCAGCTCGGTCATCTTCGGCCCAGTGGCACCGATCATGATGGGTACATGGCGCGGCTCACGCCGGCCATGGACAACATCCAACTCGATATTCTCGACGTGATGAAACTCTCCATGGAAAGTGACCCGCTCCAAGCTCATCAGGCGCTTGAAGACCTCGACGGTCTCGCGCATCGCCAGGAGGGGTTTGCGCCGCTCGATGCCCACGTTCTTGGCCAGCGGGTCCCACCAGGCCCCGATACCACAGATGATACGATTGGGCGCCAGGTCATCCAGGGTCAAGAAGGTGGATGCCAGTAACCCTATGTTACGGGTCCAGTTGTTGATCACACCCGAACCGACAATGATGCGCTCTGTGGCAGCTGCATAAGCTGCCATGGGGACAATCGCATCTCGAACCAGGCGAGACTCAGCCTGCCAGACAGCTTCGAAGCCCATCTCTTCGGCGTAGCGCACACAATCCACGCCATCGCGGATATCATGCGCGTCTTGTAAATATAGTCCTGCTCGTTCCATTACCTCACCAACTTTCCTATACCATTAAATTCCTAAATCTTGATTGCTTCACCGCCAAGACGCAAAGGACGCTAAGATTCCTCATTACAATAACATTTATTCTTCGCGCTCTTGGCGTCTTTGCGGTTACTGATTTCTACGTTAATTAATGCTCGAGGAGCATCTCGAGCTCTTCAGATGTGCGCTCGCGCATGGTAATAGCACCGACGAAGCACTTCTTAGCGCAAATCGAGCAGCCAATGCACAACGCCGGATCAGAATGGGGCAGCCCTTGCTCATCCAGTTCGATCGCGAAATAGGGGCAGCGGGCGCAGTTGCCACACGAGACACACAGTTCATGGTCGAACGACGACAGCTTCTTGACCGGTGTCAATTCCATGAAATCTGTGATCGGGCTGGGTTGGGCGATGCCAATCAATTCATCCATGGTCTTGATACCGCGTTCCTGCATCAAGAAGGCCGTACCCGACTCAAGCTCATTGATAATGCCATAGCCGTGCTTCATAGCGATGGTGCAGAACTGCACATTCCTGACACCCAAGGCCAGGAAATTCATAGCGGCTTTGTAATCCATGGGTCCACCGTTTCCAGAGATCATCACGCCATGCGGAACGGCATTGGCCAAAGTCAGGAAGGAAATGGGCGCAACCCCCTCACCGCTCATGCCCACGACGACGCCTTCATCCCAGGGACTGTTACCATTGGTCGGCCTGAAAGCCAACGTGGGGAAGGTATTTGCCAGGGTGATGCCCGCTTTTGCGCCCGGATAGCGCTCGATCACATCCCGGATAGCCCAGATGATGGGCACAATCGAGGTCACCGCAGCAGTCAACTTGAAGAGTTTAGGGATCTCGGGATCACCGACCTGCATGATCCAGTCGATGATCTTGGCGGTCAGGGCGGCGTTCTGAGAGACAATGTCGCCCTCGGTGCCATCACCACCCTGGGGGCAGGATAGCGAATACTCGATGCCCATCACTCCGGCCGCTTCAAGTTTCTTGGTGTTGGACTGCCAGCCGGCAGCATCGGCTTCGTCATCGCCGGTTACTGGACCTCCGGTCGAACCGATGGTCAGTCGGTCAGGCCATTCCTTGATCAACTGCTCGATCTCACTACAGACGCGATCGAGGGTGTGCCCGGAGACATTATCACAATTCCCGTAGGTGTACTCGCCAAAAGTGACCATATACTCGGACGGGATGTGGATGGGGAGATTGTCGAAAGCAGTCTTCATGATCCCGCCAGCCCAGCCGGCCTCATAAGCCGCCGTCATCTGGACATGACCATCTGTCGGGGGCGCGGCAGAGAGCAAATATGGCGATTTCATGGGTCGGCCAAAGAAATCTGTTTCCAGGGATGCAGGCACGGGGTCAAAGCCCGGTAAGGTGAAATAGGACTTGATCGGCGATTCGATCACTGGCTTTTCCTTGCCCTGGATATAGGCATCGATTTCAGTGGCGATATTCTTTCCAGAGGCTGCGGCTTCGACCACGGTCTTGGGGCCGGACTTCATATCCCCGGCGTAGAAAATCCCTTCTACTTCGTCAAGTGCCAGCTGCGAACGCATCCCAATGGCGATGATGAGCGCTTCGAAATCCTCCCGCACGCCTTCCGTTCCAGGGATATCTTCGATGTTGGCTGGGCTGAATTCCGCCCCCTCTGGTAGTTGCACTTTCATGGTCTCGATGGTCAGGCCTGGTTTGATGCTTCTCAGGCGAATGCGGCCATTGACCTCGATATCATATTCGAGCAATTCGGCGCGCTCTTTGGCTGTCAGCGGCATCTCGGACAATTTTTCCAGCATGAACAACTCGATATGCTTTGCGTCGCGTTCTTTGGAGGTCACCGCACAGTCCAGGGCGGTTGCGCCACCCCCAACCACAGCCACGCGCCCACTGAAATTATGAGCATCTGGGTTCGAAAGCAGCTCAGCCATGCCTAAGGCCAGGTCTTCGCCGTCTATGCCAAGCTTGAAAGGTTCCCAAAGTCCAACGGCCACACAAACAGCAGCGTAACCCTGATCCAGCAAACCCCTGGGGTCATCCACTGCCACGCCGGTCTTTACGCTGATCGCACCCAATGACAGGGCAAATTCGATGTCGCTGTGCATGACCGATTTATCCAGGCGATGGTCGGGAATCAGAGCCATCATGCCCCCAAGCTGCGCCTGCCTCTCGAAGATGTCCACCGCGTAGCCAAGTTGAACCAGAGATCCTGCCGTAGCAATTCCAGCAGGGCCCCCACCGATGACAGCTACTTTTTTGCCATTAGACTCCGCTTTGGCGAACTCCGGGATGCCACCCAGGCGCTTGGCCATTTCGACGATGGTCGCCTGCACCTTGGGGATATCAATGGCACCATCGAAGAGCTTGCGCGAGCAGGCCGCCATGCAGTGATAATCCGGGCAGACCATGCCGCATACGCCGCCCAGGGGGTTGTTCTTCATGATTTGACCAGCCGAGCGCTTGATATCGGAATGATTTCCTTCGCGCGCCGCCATGATGAAATCATAGGGCGAACAATTCACCGGACAGGCCTGTGTGCAGGGTTGTTCTTCACAATATTCACAGCGCTCCAACTCAACCATCAATTGCGCTCTGGTCATCAACAACGGATCCCCATATTTCTCCTTTATCATAATACCTCCTAAAACTAAAATTTCTCAGGCTTTTGCATTTACTACATTGTAAAGAAAATTATTTGATATTTTTGCTGTGACCGGTCTCCCGACCGAGTCACCCCGGCACGGTCTGGAGACCGGCCTAAGCTGCAAAATAAAAACTAACGGTTACTTAGTTTACGCTGTATTTACTACACTGTAAATAAAGTTTATTGCAATTTTTGCTCTGACCGGTCTCCAGACCGAGTCACTCCGGCACGGTCTGGAGACCGGCCTAAGCCACGATAGGATAACTTTCAGTTACTTTGTTTACGCTGTATTTACTCCGAATTTACCGCGGAGAACGCGAAGAACGCAAAGAAATCTCCATAAAAAACTCCGCGTTCTCTGCGATCTATGCGGCTAAATTCTTTAATCAAAAACTACAAGCCTAGCCGCTCTTCCAACAGTGCCAGATCTTCAGGAACATCCAGATCTAAAGTCAGCGAGGGTAGTTCGCATATCTCAACCCGTGCCCCGGCCTTTTTGGCTAATTGACAGTGCTTATTGAACGAATCATCACCATATTGATATTCGATCAAACCTGCCGGGCAGACCAACAAAGCATTGGTGCCGTGCTCGTGTCTGTCAGGTGCGACCACAACGACTGGCGGATCGCTGGCTCGCTCCAACATCAGATTGACATCCTCTGGGGTGATCAACGGCAAGTCTGCTGGCAATATCAGCACGCCACGCGTCTCATAGGTTTTGGCGACGATGGTAGCACGCTCCAAAGCAACATTCAGTTGCGGTGACCCATTCTCGAGTACCGTGCGTGCTCCTAAATCCCGTGCCAACGCCAATGCCGATTGATCGCGGCTGACCACCAAAACATGCTCGATCTCTGGGATATTTTTTAAGGTACGAACTGTATTATCTAATAAGTGCCGATTTAGATCAGCACGCTCCTCCTCCGAAAACACGCCTGCCAGACGCGATTTCCCCCGGCGCAAGGGCTTCACAGGTACGATCGCCCATATTGTCATGCGCTGCTCACACTCCTTTCACATTCACAGTTTATTCAATTTTATCAGAGATAAACCTCTCCCCATACTGCAAAACGTCCTCTGCTAATTGCTGACGATCCAAGCGCGAATTCATGACCGTGTTGGTGACAAAAGGGATCACACCTAAATCCCTGATGCTCTCCTTTTGAGCCTCGTCAACGTTATCGATGACAAGGCCAGACAACAAGTCCTGGTAGTGCTGTGCCACTGCGTGTGCCGAAGGCTGAATGCCAAAATCTCGATACATTTTTGCAGCCGGGCCTTTGAGGGCTTTGCCGCCGACTATGGGGGATATTGCCACAATTGGGTGGCTGTTCACAGCCGACTTCAGGGTTGGTACCGCTAAAATTGGGTCGATACTCACCCAAGGATTGGACGGACAAATCACGACCAGGTCAGACTCACTGATAGAGTCCAACACACCCGCAGCGGGGCTGGAACGCTCAACACCTGCGAATACAAAACCCTTCACCTTCGGTTGACAGCGCTGTTGGACAAAATATTCTTGAAAGGGCAATATACCGATATCCGTGTGCACCATAGTCGAGACGGGATCATCACTCATGGGCAAAATGCTATGCTCGATGCCCCATGCCGCACAAAAATCGCCTGTGATCTGGCTGAGTTTGTCACCACTCTGTATCCTGCGCGTACGCTCTAGATGCGTGCCAAGATCTTTGTCGCCAATGCGGAACCAATCGGCGCCACCGAGCCGGGCGACATTTTCAAAAGCATTCCAGCTTTCATCTGCTCGACCCCAGCCAGTCTCCGGATTCGCCAGACCCGCCAGGGTATAGCAAACTGTATCCAGGTCTGGGGAGATATACATGTTCCAATGCCTGAAGTCATCACCTGTGTTGACGACGATGGTCAATTCATCAGGCGGCAAAACTAGTGCTAAACCATCTGCTAGCTTCGCGCCACCTACCCCGCCGGCCAGGGCAAGTACCTTCATGTTATTTCGGGAGCACCTTGAAGATCACCCGCACATCATCGGGGGGACCCCAGAATTCATCGTCGCCGGTGTACTTCTTGCACAAGAAATTAATATGCGCGCGGCCGCCTTCTTCGGTGATTTCCACAACTTGTCCGCGTACTTGCAAGAACTGCAGCCAGTCATCGGGATCGATGATCGTCAGAGCGACATGAGGGTTGGCGCGCATATTACGCTCCTTGACACGCCCTTTCAGGGTATTGATCAAGATATGCTCACCATCAGTACTAAACCAAACCGGCGTTGCCTGGGGTGAGCCATCCGGCATAATGGTTGCCAGGACGGCATATGCCTTGGTTTCATCTTTCAAGAGGTATTGATATTCTTCTGGAATGTTTTTCATCATTTTCCTGCTTTAATACTGGGCGTTCGCTCATTTTCGAATACAAAAATCAATTTCGTGTGAAATTCAATGATTTTGTCAACTTTTCTGCTCAAACAAACCTAAATTCATCAGGTTCTGTTTGTCAAATTCCCAAAGCCGGAATCAGTAATTTCCGAGACGCCCCATATATGGGTTCAACAACGAAGATACCGCCATATATATGGGTCGCGAAATTCTGTTTTAGCTTCGAAAAATAAGCGAACGTCGAGTTAATATGCTTGTATTTCGACAATGCCAACTTCGCGAGAGCTCCCGTGCCTCATTACGAGCGTACCTATCGAAATAAATCTGCATCTTTGGGGCGGATCACTTCCCTCAATGATCCTGCTCGCAAGGCATATGGGAAGCCGCGTACATGCACAAGCGGTGTTCCTTCGCCAGCTTGCCCCATCATCAGAGAGGCTGCTGCAGCTAACTCATCTGCTACACCTACCTCGGTGCTCTCTAGAATACGTCCAAACAAATCTGGCTGGCCGCGCAAGTCAGCGACCCCCGGTATGCCGCTTAAACCAATCGCCACACCGACAGTTCCCAAACGCCAGGCACGGCCATGCGAGTCGATGATCAGCACACCGATCGATACACCAGTATCAGCTTTGAGTTGTTGGCGCAACTTCTCAGCAGAGGAGCTCGGGTTTTTAGGGAGTAGAAGTACCTGATCTTTGCCTTCGCTCTGCACATTGGAATGATCGATACCCGCATTGGCGCAAACAAATCCCAGTTTATGCTCAACAACGATCAGCCCAGGACGCGTCCGTAGGATCTCAAGGCTTTCGGACAGGATCAGCTCAACCAGGCGCGGGTCTTTGTGAGTTTTCTCAGCGAGCGCTATCGCGTCTGTCGAAGGCGACACCATCGCCAAATCGACCATGCGTGCCTCTGCCTTAGAAACGATCTTCTGCGCCAGGACAAGAATATCTCCATCGTATAGTGTGATGCGTGATGCGTGGAGCGCCTCGAGAATGATCGCAGCCAGATCATCTCCAGGCCGAATCAATGGTATTCCCGTAAGCGGCGTCAGGGTAAGGGGCATAGCACAGTCTACTGAATACTAAATACTGACTACTGCCCACTGATTCCCGTGATGCCAATGCTGGCCGTCTTACCGCCGTAATACTTATTGATGCTGATCAAAAGCGCTGTCAAGCCTTCTACAGTGACGGCGTTCTTGAGACTCCCAGCGTAATAGGCACGCATGCCGGCGTCTTCGCTTAGGGCAATGATTTGCTCGGCAGCATCGACATCGTTAGCGCAAATCAATACATCTGTATCGATGGAACCGCCCAGATTCTGCTTGAGGGTATGGGCAGGGACATTCTGGTAGGCTGCTACCACGCGCACTTCATCGCCCAAGATTTCCTGGGCGATCTCGGCCGCTGCGGGTGGAGCCGGGGGTTGGGGAGCGCGGAAATCGATCCGCGCCGTGGCGTCTACCAGGATCTTTCCCTGCAAGGCTTCTTTGAGACTCTCCACAGCGGGCTGGTGTGCTGTAGCGACCACAGTCAGCACGCTGATATCTGCTGCTCTGGCTGCAGCGGCATTCTGCAAGCCAGTAATCGAATTGATGTCCAGCTTCTCGTTCAATTCAGCAGCAACCCGTTCGGCTTTTTCAGCCTGTCGTGACCCGATGATGATCTGATAGCCAGCAGTAGACCAGCGCATGGCCAGGCCAGGTCCTTCTTTTCCCGTTCCACCAAGAACGGCAATGGTTGGTTTATTTGTCATATTTTTCCAATTTTCTACTTTATCCAATGAGAGAATGTCCCCGAAAAATGGGTGTACGACGGGGCGCACGCCCATTTTTCGGGATTACTTCAAAACTACCCATAGGTCCCTACATACGACTCGTAGCGCTCCCAGATAGCGGGCGCAATGGCGCGCGCTTCGGCAGCGATGGAGGCTTCATCCAGGGTCAGCAACTCGCGATCTTTCATGAGCAATTTGCCAGCGGCTATGGTCGTAGTGATCATGCTCTCATTGAACCCAAAGATGATCTGCCAGGGCAGATTGCCCGCGGTTAAGGGTGTATGGGGATGGTAATCCACAAAGATGATGTCGGCATGGGCGCCTGGAGTCAATTCACCCAAGGGCGCCTCAGGGAAGAACTTGCCTGCCAGGGCAGCATTGTTATAGACACCCATCTGGACGATATCCATGCCGTTCATGCGGCGCGGATCGCGGCTGACCACTTTGTGCAGCATATAGGCAAATTTCCAGGTGTCCCACATGGTCGACGAAAAGCCATCGGTACCCAGACAGACTGGGATGCCCATGCGCAACATCGATTCGACTTGCGCAGCGCCCACGGCGTTGTTCATATTGGAGCGTGGCTGGTGCGTCACCCAGGTGCCCGATTCGGCCAGCAGGGCGGCTTCCTGCCCATCGATATGGATAGCATGGGCGACAATCGAGTCGGGACCAAGGATATGGAATGTTTTCAAGCGATCCACCACCCGCATGCCGTATTTTTGCAGGCTGTCATACTCATCAGCCTCATGCTCGGCAACATGAATGTGGAAGCCTGTTCCCTGTGGAGCGGCTGTTCGGCAGGCCTCCATGGTGGCATCTGATATGCTCAGAGCGGCATGCATCCCAAAGATCCCCGCCAGGCGTGAATTCCCCCTGACAAGATCAGACTGGATGAAACGTACATTCTCATGGATGCCCGCTTTGGCGCCATCTTGCCCATTGCGGTCAGTGACCTCGTAGCACAATACCGCCCGCAAACCAGACTTGTCCACCGCCTCGCCAATGACATCCAATGACCCATCGATGAAATTGGGGGAGGCATGGTGATCTAGCAAGGTCGTAGTGCCATGCTTGATGGCATCAACCAGCATCACCAGCGCTGAATAGCGCACACCATCCTCGTCCAGGGCCATGTCTAAGGGCCACCAGAGTCTTTCCAGGATTTCAGGAAAATCCTTGGGAGGCGGCCCAGGGATACCCATGCCGCGCGCATAGGCGCCATAGAAGTGCGTGTGTGCGCAAATATTGCCCGGCATGACGTACTGCCCCTTGGCATCGACTTGCTCAGCATCAGGGTAGCGAACGATCAATTCGTCCTGGGATCCGATCTCGACAATTTTTTCGCCTTCAATATATAGGGCCTGCCCCTCGAGAATCTGATTCTCTTCTTCCCAGGTGATGATTTTTCCATTGGTGATCAGCATAATTCTCTCCTAAATATTAGTGTATCAAAAAGTTATTCACGAAATTTTCTTGGCTTGAATTTTCCATCGCCTCAGGAATGGATTGGCGAATCCAAGCAATCGCAGTCTCTCCATCCATGCGAAATACTCGCCTCGCCAGGCAAGCGAAGAAAATTCCCGTGCGCCCAATGCCTGCCATACAATGAACAGCGATATTCTTTCCTGCAAGCAGGCGTTCCTCGGCCAGTTCCAAGCCCTTATTCAGTGCAATCAAATCTGGAGGAGCCTGGAAATCTGGGATTGGCAAATGGATCGCTTCCAGCCCCTCGGCGCGATAGAAAGCTGGCAGATCTCGACGGGCACGCACAAGGTATTCTTGAGACTCTGTCAATACAAAAACTACTTCTACCCCATTATCTTTGAAGGAGGCCCATACCAAATTCATAGGATCGAAGTTACTAAACGGCATCGGGCTGCGAAAGGCTCTGCCCTTCAATCCAAAAGGGATTTCAGTGATGGCTTGATCGAGATAATTCATTCAAATACTGTCGGCACTGACGAATCTGAGAATGCCACAAAGGCGTTATCAATATGTCTGCTATGTGTGCGCTCTACAGACAAATCCGAGGGGATTTGATCCCTGGTGAAGAAGGCGATTTCTGAAGTCTCATCACTGGGGGTGGCATCTCCACCGCGCAGATCGCATAGGAAAACCATCTTGACCGCATGATAAAGAGCCAAGGGATCGAATCGATTGGCATCGTAAACTCCGATCAATTTGCGTGCCTCGACTTGGAAACCCGATTCTTCCCAAACCTCGCGCTCGACTGCTGCGGCTGGAGAATCGCCAACATCTGCCCAGCCACCAGGCATCGTCCAGCACCCATCCACAAGTTCGCGCACCAGCAGCAGTTTTCCATCTTGGAATACCGCCCCGCGCACATCTACTTTGGGTGTTGCATATCCCTGCTGGACCTTGAAGCTTTCGTAGATGGGTTCGACAGGATATTGGGAATGCTCGCTGACGATCTCTGCAGCAATCTCCATCAGCCGCTGGTAGCGCTGGCTCTGCCAGTGGTTCATCGAGAAAGATTCGCCCGATTGCGCCAGAGCCTGGATCTCGCGCGCCCACTGCAACCAGCGCGGTATAGTGAGATCACTCAAAATAAATTTCCTCTATGAAACCCTAACGAAGATTTTAACCGCAAAGAATATTTAGACTCTCTAGGAATCGCCGTGGTAGCTCCCAGATTTGGGGGTATGCGGGGTGCGGAGCACCCCGCATACCCCCAAATCTGGGCAATACTACGGGAATTCCTAGAGACCCAATAGTTATAGTGTCTTCGCGCCATCAGCGGTCTTGGCGGTTCAAGGAAATATATTTTTAAATGCAAGGAGTTCATTCTAGCTTCCTTACAAACCGATTTCTCTAACAATCAATTCCTGATCGACGGGCAGGCTGTTAATACGCACTCCCACAGCATTGTAGATTGCATTGGCGATAGCCGGGATGGTGGGGATGCTGACGATCTCACCAACGCCTTTGGCGCCGTAAGGCCCATCCTCTGTGGGATGCTCGACAATGAAGGAGATGATCTCTGGGGTTTGGGTGATATTAGGCATGCGGTAGCGCGCCAGGCGATCTGTAAAAGGTACCCCGCCTTCGATGATGTAATTTTCTGTCAGGGCATGGCCTACACCCATCACCACGCCACCTTCAATTTGGCCCTGCAAACCCAGAGGGTTGAGTGCTTTGCCAACATCATTGGCGACGATCACTCTGGGTACAGAAACTTCGCCGGTACGTGTATTGACTTCCACTTCGACGGCCTGGGCGGCAAAGGAAAAAGCAAAATGCATATCGCCACCTTCCCCAAGGGGTTGTGTCTCCGGAGCCCAATACTCATACATCACCCGTGGCTCGCGGCCCTCAGCCTTCATCAAAGCGACTGCATCGCCCAAAGGAACCTTATGCCCGTTGACCTGGGCAAGCCCTTCGACGAAGCGAATTTGATCGGGGGGTTGGTCATATTTCTCTGCCAGCGTGGAAGCGATGGCTTCTTTCAATGTCTTGGCTGCATAGCGGGCAGCATTGCCCGTGACATAGGTCTGGCGAGAGGCAGTCGTTGGGCCGCCATCAGGGGTCAGGTCGGTATCCATGACCAACACCTTTACGCGCTCTGGAGACATGGCAAACTCTTCAGCGGCCACCATCTGCAAGACTGTCACCAACCCCTGGCCTAATTCAGCAGAAGACGTGCGCACCTCCAAAGTGCCATCGGAGTACAGCTCGACTTCAGCGCCGGCTTTATCGGGTGCGCCTCCTCCGAAACCGGTGTTCTTATACCCCACGGCAAAGCCCCAGGAACGGACGAGGTGCGGGGTGCTGGGTACGGGGTACGAAGAGAAGGGAGATTCGTATCCATCCTCCTTCGCCAGGCGACGCATCTCAGAGTCGACTTTCTCAATGCATTCCATGAGGCCCGTGCTTTCGCGCAGAATTTGGCCAGTGTTGGTTGTGCTGCCAACTTGTAAGGCGTTTATCCGGCGCAGTTCGACAGGGTCAATCTCCAGGGCCTCGCCCAGATGATCCATCATGTTTTCGATAGCAAACTGACCTTGCAGCGCGCCAAACCCACGGAAAGCGCCCGCCGGAGGGTTGTTGGTGTACATGGCATAGCAATCGGCGCGCATGTGGGGCATTTCGTAAGGCCCAGAAGAATGCGCTGTGGCCCGCCCCATCACTTTTTCACCCAGCGAAGCGTAAGCACCAGTATCGCCGTAGAGCTCGGTCCTCACTGCTGTCAGGTGTCCATCCTGCTTGGCACCGACTTTGACGGTGATCTGCGTGGCATGCCGTTTAGGGTGTACCAGCAGACTCTCCTGGCGGTCGAACAATAGCTTGACCGGACGCCCGGTGGCATCTGCCAGCAAAGCGGCATGGATCTGGCCGGCGATATCTTCCTTGCCGCCAAAACCGCCGCCCATCAACTGGCCCAGGACGCGAACGCCTTTCTCCGGCCAACCTAAGGCGCGCGCCACCTGATGGCGATCCGCATAGGGGATTTGGGAGCCGACGTAGATTTCCATGCGGCCATCCTCAGTGGGACGGGCGATGCTACACTCCGGCTCCAGGAAGGCATGATCGGTAGTTTGGGTATAGAAGGTCTTCTCCAAAACAAGATCCGCGTCGGCAAATCCCTCTTCCACATCCCCTTTGCGCACTTTGATATGCTTGAGCAAGTTACCCGATTCATGCAATTTGGGGGCATCTTCTTCACGTGCCCGTACAGGGTTATCAACAACTTCCAGGGGGGAAAGCTCGGCTTCGATCAATGTCAACGCCTGCGCTGCAATGGCTTCACTTTCGGCGGCCACAATGGCAAGAGCATCCCCCATGTAGCGCACCCGTTCGCCAATCCTCACCAACGCAGGCCAGTCGTAAATCACCAGGCCGTGATTCTGTTCGCCAGGGATATCAGCGGCCGTGAGCACACAAACCACGCCGGGCAAAGCGCGAGCTTTCTCCACGTCAAGGTTCTTCAAGATTGCATGGGGATAATCTGACCTCTTTACCCGAGCATGCAGCATGCCGTCAAAAACCAGATCGTCGGTGAACAGAGCCTTACCGTTGACCTTTTCGATAGCGTCTGGTCGGATATTGACATCTCCAATCGTATTGAGTGGTTGGGAGGAGAGAGCGATCTGCGGGGGTGCAACCGGCTCACCTGTGCGGATGGCTTCAGCTGCGGCCAGGATGGCATTCTCAATGGAAGGATACCCCGCGCAGCGACAGAGCGTGTCCTTCAGGGCTTTGCGAATATCTTTGGAGTTCAGATCGGGTTTATCCACAAGCAAGGCGTAAGCCGTCATGATCTGGCCGGGGATGCAGAATCCACACTGGATGGCGCCATGGGCGATAAAAGCTTCCTGAAGGGGGTGAAGCCTAACTCCTAACTCGCTTCTCTTATCTGTTGCATGGTAGGAGTTAGGAGTTAGGTCTGCCAGACCTTCAATGGTAACGATCTCACGACCATCCGCACGTGCTGCGGGATATGTACAAGAGACAACTGGATCACCATCGACCAGGACGGTGCAGGCTCCACACTCTGCCTCTTCGCAACCGATCTTGGTGCCAGTCAACCTAAGGCGTTTGCGCAATAAGTCGGCCAGGGTTTCTCCAGGCACTTCTTCAAGCTGAAATTGTTGGCCATTTACCAATAAATCAATCATTTTTAGCTTCCTCGCCTGCCGCGGTTGCGAGCCAGGCCATCTGCAGAGTTTCTTCCAATAAAATGCCAGCCATATGGTGACGATATTCTTGCGTAGCGCGGTGCCGGCTGGTTCTAAAATTAGCGTCGGCGACCACCTTTTGGATCCCCAATTCCAGCGTGGCCTCGTCGAAAGGTTTGCCCCTGATTACCGCTTCTGTTTCTCGTAAACGCCTGGGGACGGGCCCAGAAGGCCCCATGGCTATGCGCACATCAACGATGGCGTCTGCATCACGCTCAAGCCATATTGCGGTATTCAGAATAGCGATTGCCACTCCCTGGGGACGCATGACCCTCTTGAATGCCGAGGCCTGGTTGGATCGCTTCAAGGGCACATAAAACCCAACCAGGAGTTCCCCGCGTGGATCCAGGCTTGATCTGCCGGGCCCCAGGAATAACTGCTCCAGAGGTAAGCGTCTACACCCCTGCTGACTGGCAACTTCAGCCTGGGCATCCAAAGCAATCAGAGCGATGGTGCCATCCGCGGCTGGCAAAGCATGCCCAACATTGCCACCCAAGGTTGCGGTGTTGCGCACCTGAGGGCCGCCAATGAGTCCACAGGCTACAGCCAGGGCGTTGGCATGTTCCTGTACAATCGCAGAATGTGTGATTTTGGCATGGGGGACGGATGCGCCGACGAACAACTCTCCCCCACGGATTTCTAAGGCCATCATTTCAGGAATTGCGGTCACGTCCACCAGGGTATGGACGGGGGGATGATTGCCCTGCTGCAAGTCGAGCATCAGGTCAGTACCCCCTGCGATCAGGAGGGCTTCCCCAGGAGCGGAGGCCAAGGCCTGTAACGCATCAGATACAGTTTGGGCGTTGTGGTATTGTTTCCAAAGGTTCATGGGATCGGCGCCAAGTACATCACTGGGATGGCGGCACTTTTCGAGGGGCGATTTCTAGTTTGACCCGACGCCGCTGCAATTTTTTGTCTTGCAACGACCGCCGATCCGAACTTCTATATTCTAACAGATTTTGAACAAACTGAACTGGGGATCTATGGGCCTCTCTAGGAATACCCGTGGTAATGTCCAGATTTGTGGGTATGCGGCGATTCGCCCACGCCCCCAAACCCCAAAAAAATGAAAAACAAC
>CAZUSV010000042.1:0-10198 GCA_964622645.1 uncultured Anaerolineales bacterium | reverse complement strand
AATACCCCGTCTAATTTTCACTTTTTGGGGTGCCGGGCCCCTCTCCCCCCCCCTAAACCCCACAAATCTGGGATCTACACCAGGCGGGCTTCTTCCCCCTTTTTGCCGATAGCAAGGACGAATATCATGATCGGAATGATAATGAGCAGCATGATTGGAAAAGATTTCTCTCTTCCCCACCAATAAAATGCCCGCTAATATCAGTCAGTTGTTTTATCCTAAACTAATACCACTTACACAGTAATTGGTCTTCGATTAATTCCGCATACATTACCAACTGATCATCGGGCTGTTCGCTAACGCGTTCTATCCACATCCTGCAGAAGAGATCCTGGACTGGATCGCCAGAAGCATTGGCATTAAGCGTGAGATCATATGCAGCACGATACTTCCCAGTTCGTAAATAGCCCTCTACAAAGGGGCGCCACTCGAAACGGTTTTGGGGTTCATAGCCCTTGAGGGTAACTTCATCAGAAAGCTTGCTTACTTGCTGCCAATTCTCCAGTTGGCGAGCTAATTCTGCTTTTTGAAAATAGTAGCACCAAGTGTGGTCTGGCTCATCACCAAACAGCTTGTCAATACTTTCATTATCCTCAGGGATCATTCGACTGAGGTCAGATAGCCTCAGAGCTTTTTGGGTTATGCCAGGGAGCGAGTAAATCAACTCATCCCCCTCTCCAACAACCCAAAGGCAGTTCCCTTCACGAGGGTTATAGTCAATCACAATACCATTCAAACTCCAGCCTTCGAATGATACATTTCGCAGTTGACCCTTCATTTGCATGCCGTTCAAGAATTGATCTGGATGATGGACAAAACCACGATCCAATTCAAAGAACCAATAGGGTAATTTCGTCAAATGCCCCTCATCGGGAGGATATAGTAAGTTCAATGCAAATGAAGTGGGATAATCTCCAGTGTATTTCAGAAAAATCCCATCCGCAAAGATTGGTGTATTGGGCTCGAGATCAGGGACCCGCCAACGCATTTGCCAAAAAAACCGTTGTTGTGTGATCCAATCCCAGCGGAACTCATTGCCAACGCGGATGTGCAAACCAATTGCCAGCGTCGATAATACGACTACAGAAACTAGCACCATGAATTTCGTTGATAGAACCCTATCCAGAAATAACACAACCAAAATCGCCGCGCCAAACATTCCTGCTAAGGCAAAACGATCTGAATACATACCAACAGTGATCTGCCGCTCCGTCAACCAGGCCGGTAAAGGGCCCAAAAATAAAATTGACAAACCGAAAATAACGAGCTGCTCATCCCATCTACTGTCATCGAATTTTGAGGTAAAAATTTTTAAAGATCGAAAGTAGAGAACAAAACCAACCGAAATCAAAGCCAAGATCAACCAGACAAGTAGCAGAAACTTATCTTGAAAATCGATTAGATCAACTCTCAAGGTCTCGACCCATGCCAATATCAGCATATGCAGCGAATCCTGCAAAACCATCTCGTTTAATTGGAGAAGCGCATTGATTGGTTCATTTAGCATTCTTGCCACTAAAATCAACTCATTAGGATCTTCTGCTGGGGCAAAAATAAAAATACGCCAGATGATCGCCGCAATAAAAATCGGTATGTATGGACTCCATGATTTAAGCAACTTTCGAACTAAATCGCGGGGAGACAAATTCTCTCTCTGGTCAATGTAGAAATAAATTCCCAGGATCCTCACAAATTCCAGACCCCAGAAATATTCCATCGTAAATAAGTGAACTGCCTGGGTTATCAATCCGAGAATTGTGAATATCCTGAATCGGAGCGTGTTCCCTTTCAGGCTTGCGATCATCAATCCAAAAGATAGCATGAAAAAGAGGTAGGTTAGAAAATGTTGGCTGTATGCAACCGAAATGGGATGCTGTAAGAAAACTGGATACACAGCGAACAACATGGCAACCAGCGTGATAAGGCGCAGCTTCTTTGGCCAGATTAATTTCAATACCCACCATCCAGACCAGGTTACAAGCCAGCGCAATACCATTGTGAAGATATGCCATGCAAAGGGGTTAGCCCCCAATATCGGGGCTGTAATATACAGGGTCCAGGCAGAAAAGGGGCGATCATAGGAATAGAATTGCCAATAACTTGCGTCAGATTTTATCAGCCAGATCATCTGCCAATCATCGAAGTAGAACCCCAGGAAAAAGGCCAAAAGCCCATAGGCAATCACTGTTACCACAAATAGGAAAAGTGGTATCGTCCAGATGGGTATTTCATAACCTAAATGGATGGCTTTATTTTTCAGCATCTGGAATCTTTTAATTTTATTCACCCTTATTTCTACCAATCTCATCCAATATCAAAATTGTGGCAACATTAATTTTTGCTCACAAAGCCCACCTCACATAAATCCTAATTAGTCGTATAATCTGCAATTCAAGAATATCATAATAAACATGCCGATGAAAAGTATTAGTTCACACCAACACAGTTTTTCTACTAGAATTTATCTTTTTATCCGCTTGCAGGTTCAATCCCTCAGGTAGGAAGGTAACATGTCTGATCCAAGATCTTCAGCGCTTGATTTCGCAAGCGCTCACAAGGAACGCTTCCTCGATGAACTGATCGAATTCTCGCAAATTCCTTCAGTTTCTACAGACCCAGAACGGGTTGGCGATGTACAAAAAACCGCGAATTGGTTGATCAAACGTCTAACAGATGTTGGGCTTGACAATGTCAAGATCTTCCCAACCGACGGGCATCCTGCGGTTTACGGTCAGCACTTGGCAGCAGGATCACATATGCCAACAGTGCTGATCTATGGGCATTACGATGTTCAACCTGCTGAACCTCTGGACAAATGGGACACGGCTCCCTTTGAGCCAACAAAGCGTGGCGAAAATTTGTATGCCCGCGGGGCTACTGACATGAAAGGCCAGGTAGCAGCCACGCTTAATGCTATCGAAGCTATTCTATCTACAGGGTCAATGCCTGTCAATGTCAAATTCATCATCGAGGGAGAAGAGGAGATCGGCTCTCCAAACCTACCCAAGTTCATCGCAGAGCACAAAGATCTGCTGGCCTGCGATTTCGCACTCAACCCCGATACCGGCATGATCGCCCCCGACCTGCCAACCATCACTTATGCCTTACGCGGTCTGGCGTACTTTGAATTGCGGTTGTGGGGCCCCTCACAAGATTTACACTCGGGCGTATTTGGTGGAACTGTCCACAATCCTGCTCAGGTGCTTGCCGAGTTAATCGCTGGGATGCATGACGAGTCTGGTCGCATCACATTGCCTGGGTTCTACGATACTGTGCGTGAGTTAGACCAGGACGAACGCGCCGAACTCGCCCGTCTGCCCAAGACAAAAGAATGGTATCTGGAAAATACCGGCGCGCCAGAATTGTGGGGCGAAGAAGGATACACTCCAGATGAACGTGTCGGGGCCAGGCCTACGCTAGAAATCAACGGGCTTTATTCTGGCTTTACCGGCGAGGGAGCCAAGACCGTTCTGCCCGCCTATGCCATGGCCAAGATTTCATGCCGCCTGGTCCCGAACCAGGATCCAGATGTAGTGCATCAACAGCTTATCCGATACCTGGATGAAAAGGCACCTGCGACTGTAAAGTGGGAAGTCATCAAGATGGCTAGCGGCTCTGCCTCGATTAGCGACCGTAATTCCCGCTGGGCGCAGGCTTACCTCAAAGCTGCAGAGGCCTCCTGGGGTGTCAAACCCGCATTTAAGCGCGAAGGGGGCAGCGTCCCGGTGGTGATTGCATTTCAAGAGATCCTTGGGGTAGAATCAGTCAACATGGGCTTTGGGCTACCCACCGACAATATGCACGGTCCCAACGAGAAATTGCATCTGCCTACCTGGTACAAAGGCATCGATGCACTCATCCATTTCATATTCAATCTGGCAGAATGATGGAAAAACAATTACCTACATACGGCGGTCAAGCTGTTATCGAAGGGGTGATGATGCGAGGCGCTAAAGCTGTCGCCATCGCCATGCGCGATCCCAATCAAGAGATCATCATCCACACCGAAGAGTTGAGCGGCATCTACAAAAGCCGTTTGATAAAAATCCCTTTCCTGCGCGGTCTGGTTGGTTTATGGGATGCACTGGTTCTGGGAATGCGGGCGCTGACAATTTCAGCAAATCTACAAACTGGGGAAGACGAACAACTTGAAGGGGCTGCACTATATCTGACCCTGGGGTTGTCCCTGGCTTTTTCGATTGGCCTGTTCTTTATGGCTCCCGCCGCAATAGGCCAATTTGTGGAGAGATTCCTGCACCTGAGCGCCTGGTGGAGCAATCTGGCCGAAGGGCTGGTGCGTCTCTTGCTGCTCGTTGGCTATATCTGGCTGATTGGATTCCTGTCCGATATCCAGCGTGTATTCGCCTATCACGGCGCTGAACACAAAACCATCAATGCCTTCGAGGCAGGGGTCGAGCTTACGCCAGAAAATGTCGCCCACCAATCCATCGAACACCCCCGCTGTGGGACAGCATTCCTGCTGACATTGGTTCTGCTCTCGATCGTGATCTTCTCGATGTTTGGCCCGCTGCCCTTGCACTGGCGCTTGCTCAGCCGGGTGGCAATGATCCCCGTATTAGCCGGGCTGGCCTATGAGATCATCCGCTGGACAGCCAGTCATTTCGACTCCCCTATCGTTCGCTTCTTAATCAAGCCAAATCTAGCCCTTCAGCGCCTGACCACGCGTGAACCTTCTCTGGAGATCATTGAGGTCGGCATCGCCGCCTTCAAAGCCATGCGAGATGAGGAACAGGCACTGATCGCGTAGATAATCCTGTGCTCTTGCGAGCCTGCGTGCAATCAAAAAGCAGGCTATCCTAAACAAGGAGTCCCCCAGCGGCGCTTTATGGGAAAATATGAGCTAACCACTCATGATTTCAGAAAATGAATTTTCTGCTGAAATATCAAGTCCGTTTAAACGGACTTCCTGTCTAAGCAGAGATTTCAATCTCGCTGATTGGTTCAAATGCGCATTTTTACATTTATACTTCTCGGCATTCTCCTGGCCTTGAATATCTGGCTGATAGGGAATCTCTTGTTGGATGATCGTCCCCAAATTTCAATTCCACCAACAGGGGCTCCCCTTACAACAGCGAATCTGCTTGCAATGGAGAATTCCAGTCAGATACAGATTCCTGCGACCCCAACTCAGTTTCTTTTGCCATCACCTACGCTGCTTCCCCAGATGGTTACGCGCACGCCACGCGTCACGCCAACAGATTATGTCATCCCCATAATCACCCGGCAATCCAATCAAGACCAGAACGCGAAGATCGCTTCCAATAGTAATATCATCGGTTATTCGGTGAATGACCTGCCCTTGATCACATACTCCTTTGGTTCTGGTGACGACGCTCGCATGATCGTTGCTGGCATCCATGGCGGGTACGAGTGGAATACCATCGCCCTGGCAGACCAGCTATTCGCTTACTTGAAACGCCATCCCGAGATCGTCCCCCCGGGAAAGAAACTTTATATCCTGCGGGCTCTCAATCCTGATGGTGAAGCGCGCTCGAGTGGCATCGAAGGCCGCGCCAATGCCAGTGGAGTCGATCTCAACCGCAATTTTCCTTCGCATTGGCAAGAAGATTGGGACCGCTATGGATGCTGGGATTATCTGCCGATCAATGCTGGGCCTCACCCCGCCTCGGAACCAGAAACGGTCGCCCTGATGAACTTCATCAAAACCCACAACATCGCTGCATTGATCAGCTATCACAGTGCCGCCTTGGGGATCTTCCCTGGCGGACAACCACCTGATGACCGTTCCCTGAGCCTGGCGGCGGCCATCGCTAAGGTTAGCATCTATCCATACCCGCCTATCAACACAGGCTGCCAGTTCACAGGGCAATTAATCGACTGGGCGTCAGATCAGGGTATCGCTGCCATCGATATCGAACTGAGCGATCACGAGAATACGGATTTCGAAGCTAACTTGCTAATCCTGAGCAGATTCCTGTCTTGGGAACCCTAGACATCCCCAAATTTTAGAGATAAATATGAAAAGAAGAAAACTCTGGACCCCCAGTTGCATTGTATTGGTGCTTATCTTGGTTGTCGCAATAGCCATCGGCGGCATCTGGTTATATGATCGTCTTTTGCCCAGCCCAACCCAGGAAACTCTCTTTCAGGGAGTGGAATACATCCGTGATGTGCGCAATTCCCCGCGCCGGATCGTGATCCATGTCATCAAGGTCAACCTGAGGGAGCATGGCATCCGAATGCTGGTTACACCCGGCAATCCAGATGAAGAATTACCCCTCAAAGCGCGTACCACTTCCCAATTCTTGAATAATTTTGAACTACAGGTGGCCATCAATGGCGATGGTTTCCAACCCTGGTACAGCTATGGTTTTTTTGATTATTACCCACACAAAGGGGACCGGGTAGACGCCATCGGGTATGCAGCTTCAGAGGGCATCATTTATTCCCAAGACACCGACAATGAGCCCCGCTTATACCTTTCGATCACCAACAGCGGGCGCATCAATTCTCAGACAGGGAAGGATTTCAATGTGATCTCGGGGAATCTGGTGCTTGTTAAAGATGGGGCTCCCGTGGATGGACTGGGAGGCTCCCCCAACCCCCGCACAGCAGTGGCTCTCAACCGCCCCAATGATCAACTCATCTTAATCGTCGTAGACGGTCGCCAGCCGGGATATTCTGAAGGGGTTACTTTGCAAGAACTGGCCGAGATTATTGTTTATCATGGCGGGTATAACGCCATCAATCTGGATGGAGGTGGGTCTTCGACCATGGCCGTAGAGGGGCCTCTTGGGATGGCCGATGTGCTCAACTCGCCTATCAATCACCGCATCCCTGGGCGCGAGCGACCAGTGGGTAACCACCTTGGCATCTATGCGAAACCTTTGGAATAAGAGAATTTGATTCATTCACCCATAATTTGTACAACCAGTTCGCGACGGCGTGGGCGATTGTCGAAGTCGACATAGATGATCTGCTGCCAGGTCCCCAGAGTCAGGCGACCTCGAACGAAGGGCACAGAGAAAGATGGACCTAACAAGGCGGCGCGCACATGGGAGTGCCCATTGCCATCTCCCCAACGGGCATTGTGCGCATAATGCCGGTCGGGATCGATGATCTCGTCAAACAGTCTGCGCAAGTCGCTGATGCAGCCTGTCTCAAACTCGATGGTGGTCAGCGCGCTGGTAGCCGAGGGACAAAATATGGTTACGACCCCATCGCTAAAATCGGACTCATAAAGAATAGACGATACAGCATCGGTAATGTCTTGAATATCGGCATCGCCGCGAGTCTCTAATTGGATCGATAAAGTTTCAACTGCCATTGAGCCTCCTTTATGAACTGTGCGCTAATCTTAGTGCGGGACAAAGATAGCCTGGTATTGCTCCTCGGTGATCTCATAAATCAGATAAGTGTCGGCTATGATATCCACTGGTTCGAAGTTTTCTCGAAGCCAGAGATAGCGATCTCTTTCAACTACAATCCCCACCAAATTATTAGGTGATACCAGGATCTTACCCAGTGTAGGTCGAGATGGCTCCACCACCGTATCTGGGTGTTCTTCTAAATATTTGTCGCGATACCATTCTGCCTGTTCCCAATCCAAATTTGAGTCAACCAAATATTTGTAGGCATCTTTTTGATCCCAAACCAACTCATTGAAGTAGGGGATATAGTGGGGATAGGCTCCCAATACAGAACAAATAAGATAAACTACTAGAGCGCCCATAGTAAATTTAGCTCCAGGTCTGAAATTTCGCCAATCTCTAACAAGGCTTCCACAGAAGACGTACAACAAGGGGTAGATCACAAGGTAAAACCTGATCCCAATTTGGGCTCGAAAAATCGTGTTGAAATAAAGAAAGAATATTAACAAGGGTACAAAGAGAAAAATTTCATTCCCAAAGAAATCGTGTTTTTTATGGTTAACAAGATAAACGCCAAATGTTAACAAAACGATTGCCTGGGTTGCTATTGGCATCTTTAGCAGGGATGCAAAAACAAAGTATCCAATGAAATTCTCCCCGCGGCGCAACTCCCCTAACATATACAATCGTCCATAACCAAAGCCGCTGCGTTCCCTGGATTGCACCCAATCAAGCCCATCGAGAAATGGATAAGGCGTTGGTACAGGGATAGATCCCAGTTTAGACGCTTTTGCCTGAATAGTTTGAAATAACTCCGATCGGAAAACATACTCTTCCAATGGCGTGAAAGTCTTGGTGAGAAGGAAGCCAACATTGATGATCAAAATACTTATCACCAAAAATACTGCACCATACCCCAGCCCAGCCCTAATTTTCCGACCAGCTGTTTGAAAATCGCCTTCACGAATGATCTTCCCCCAATGACGACTGCCTCTAATAAGCACAATCACAATCAATATTGGATAGAGATATGCACAGGTATATTTTGCCAGCTGACTCACCCCCAACGCCACGGCACTCAGGGCTGCGGTTCTCCAATTGGGCTGCTGGCTAAATTTCCAGAATGTGTAGAAAGTAATTGCAATCATTCCTGTGCCGTAAATATCGGTAGTGTTCAAGCGTGAATGTGCAATGATATTAGGATCAAAAACATACAATATCAAAGCCAAATATCCAGCCCTAACTCCATAGAGGGATCGGCTCCACTGATATACTAAGTAGGCAATCCCAACCGAAAACACGATCGTGACCAGCCTCCCAGTTTGTTCTTTTTGCATATAGCGATTTAGGGTGCCTTCGGGGACCAAGAGGGCAAGTTTTGCTGGGAGCGCGTTCAAGGCAGAGAACGGCATTTTGCTATCATCGAATCGATCTGAATCTAGATTCAGAATATTCATTCCATACTGGTAATGCTTCTCTTCATCTGTGGTAAATGTTTTATAGCGAATGCTCCCCACATTGACTAGTAAGAACACGATCAACAACCCCCACAGTGCAGCTCGTTCGAGATTTTTTTCATCTACCAATTTGGGTATCCGAAATCCCATAGCGCGGGAATTATAGCACGAACGTAGCAGTGGTCGTGAATTTGACGCTTATTCAAGGTCAAGTTAGAATACCCACAGCCTATTTATTGGTGACCTTATGCCTGCAAAACTCATCCTAAGAGAAGAAGAATTCGAAATTAAATCTGGCATGACCATCCGGTCAGCCCTGGAAAAGCTGGAGATCCTACCCGAGTCTGTCATTGCCACCCGTCAGGGCGAGCTGATGACCGATGATGAACTCATCGAACATGGGGACGAAATCAAACTCATCGCAGTAATTTCTGGCGGCTAGTTGATCACAGATTATGAAATGCAATAAATGCGGTAGCAAGGCTGCCATCAACATGCGCCAGCACAAGTTGGCGCTTTGTAAGCAACATTACCTGGATTGGATCCCGGCCCAGACTCAGCGCTTCATCGAGAAGTACCAGATGTTTTCATCTGAGGACAAGATCCTTGTGGCGGTATCCGGTGGGAAGGATTCGCTGGCCTTGTGGGATATCTTGATTCAATTAGGCTACCAGGCTGATGGGTTGTACATCGGCTTGGGCATCGATGGTGGTTTTGGCTACTCAGAGAAGTCACTGCGTTTCTGCCAAAAATATGCTGATCGACATGAGTTGAATTTAGTCGTGGTCGATGTCGCTGAAACTTACGGAAACACGATCCCCCAACTTAATGACAAAACGCCGCGCGGCAAAGATAAGCCCTGCGCAGTCTGCGGAATGAGTAAACGCAATATCATGAATCGAGTTGCTCGTGAAGGAAAGTACGATGTCCTGGCAACTGGACACAACCTTGATGATGAGGCCGCGGTTCTTCTGGGCAACACGCTCAACTGGCTCGACAATTATCTCTTGCGCCAGGGGCCCGTATTAGAAGCTGACCATCCCGGGCTCGTTCGCAAGGTCAAACCGCTCTTCCGCTTTTATGAACGCGAGACAGCGGCTTATGCTCTGTTGCGCGGCATCGATTATATCTACGATGAATGCCCCCATTCCATGGGTGCCAAAACGATCTACTACAAAGAGATCCTCAACCAACTGGAATCAAAGCGCCCTGGCGCAAAGCTGATTTTCTATCTGAATTTTTTGAAAGCCAGGGAGCGGGGACTGTTTACTGAACCAGAGGTTCGCAAAAAAGAAATGAATACTTGCCAATCATGCGGCCAGCCAACAACCGCACCTAAGCCTATATTTCGCACCTTAAGAATCGAATAGAGAGATAAAACTAGCGGAA
>CAZUSV010000041.1:0-32827 GCA_964622645.1 uncultured Anaerolineales bacterium | reverse complement strand
TTTTATATTTTATTTTTAAACCCCACACCCTTGGGGTCGGGGGGTGGGGGGGCCCCCCCCCCCCCCCTACCCCCTATTTTCGGAAGTTCTCGCGAAGCTGACATTGTCGAACTACTCACTCTTCTACCACTTTCCCATCCAGAATCCGCACCGTCCTCTGGGTCTGTTCAGCGATTTCTGGGTCATGGGTCACAATGATCAAGGTGGTGCCGCGCTCCTTGTTTAGATTGAGCAACACATCCATGACGGCAGCGCCGGAGGCAGTATCCAGGTTACCGGTGGGCTCATCCGCCATCACGATCGAAGGCTCATTGACAATCGCCCTGGCGATAGCCACGCGCTGCTGCTGGCCGCCAGAAAGTTCGTTTGGGCGATGAGTCATGCGATCAGCCAAATCCACAGCTTCGAGAGCCGCACGCGCACGCTGGCGGCGGTTCTTGCCATTGCGGGCATACCGCAGTGGCAGCTCCACATTCGCCAGGGCCGTGGCGCGCGGCAGCAAGTTGAAACTTTGGAAAATGAAGCCCACCTTGCGGTTACGGATATCAGCTAACTGATCATCATTTAAATCAGCAACACTTTCGCTATCTAAGTAATACTCACCTGCTGTAGGTCGGTCGAGACAACCCAAAATATTCATCAAAGTAGATTTCCCTGATCCGGAAGGGCCCATAATAGCGATCACCTCTCCAGGATCGATCGTAAGAGACAATCCACGCAAAGCATGCACCTGCACCTCCCCCATGGTAAAGATTTTGGTAACTTCACGTGCGTCAACAACAAATTCCGTCATTTTTACTCCTCAAATCGCGTCTCCTGTTACTAACGCGGCCCTCCACCTGGTGGACCAAAGCCATTGCCTTCCTCCGTAAGCTCGCGCGGCGGATTGAGCACGACATCATCGCCAACTTCAAGCTCCCCCCCTGTGACTTCGCTAAAGGTATCAGAAGAAGCGCCCAAAGTGATGGCGACCTTCTCGATCTCTCCATCCGCCAGCAAGATATATACTACGCGCTCATCGTCGACCACACGCACTGCCCGGTTGGGGATTAACAAGGTCTGCTCTAACTGGCGAATAACGATGTTTACCGCCGATGTCATTCCCGGACGAATATCCTCATCGGAGTCAAGCAATTCGACGGTCACGGTGAAGTTCACTACACCCTGCGTTTCTGTACCGACCAAAGCCACCTCCACGACCACACCCTGGTACTCCTTGGCCAACACAGCATCGAAACTCATCACCACTTCTTGCCCCACAGCGATGGTATTGATGTCTACTTCAGAAACTTCAAGGTCAACTAACAATCGCGAGAAATCATCCACACGGAACCCCAGCGTGCCAGGGTCAACTTGATCACCAGGTTTGCTCTCTACGATGGTAACGACACCGTCAAATGGGGCGATGATATGGGCCTGATCCAAAGTCGCCTGGGCGGCTGCCACACGGGCCTCCGCTGCGGCGATATCATCTGCCGCAGGTCCATCTTTCAAGCGTTCCCATTCACGCTGCGCATCGGCCAACTGCGCTTCCAGCAGTGCGATCTCTGCATCAGAAGGGCCGTCTTTGATGCGTTCATACACCAGGTTGGCATCCTCTAGCTGAGCCTTAGCAACGGCCAGATCAGCGGCCGCTTCGGCGATATCGATCTCCGTACCGGTACTCGAGAGGGCATTGAGCCTTCGTACAGCAGCATCGTAATTCTGCTGCGCTGCTGCCAGGGCACTTTGGAAATTGGCCCGCTCCAGATCATCTTGCGGGCGACCTTCATAAGGTTCGAAATCTTGCTGGGCCTTCTCGAGCCTGTCCTCCAGCAAGACAACTTCGGCTTCAGCCGCATCGATATCCGCCTGGCTGGCCGTGAGTTGCACACTGCGCATGCGGCGTTCTGCATCCTCAACGGCCTGATCAGCATCAGCGATAGCCTGCAACGCTTGGGCCTGCTGCAGTTCGGGATTCAGCAAATCTTCCAGGGCTTGTTCCGCATCTTCAACTGTTTGCAAAGCCTGGGCGCGCTGTAAATCGGAATTCAAGAGATCATCCAGCGCCTTCTGTGCGCTGACCAAATCTGCCTCCGCCAAGATGACACTTTGCGACAGCGAGGTCTGCTCTAGCACAGCCAGCTCCGCGCCCAAAGAAATCTGATCGCCAACCTGAACGTTAACACGCTCTACCGTACCAGAAGTCTTCCATACAAGCTCGGCGCTCTGGTTGGAGCGTACGCGACCGGTGGCGCCGATGGTGGCCACCAGGGTGCCTTCCTCGACGTTCACAGTTTGCAAACTGGCCATAAGCTCCTGGCGCGCCTTGTTGGTGCTATATACCCGCCAGCCGTAAATGCCGCCAGCCACAACTGCCACGACAACGATGAAAATGATCCATCTTTTCATAAAGTTTCCAACTCCTTCTAGCGATTGCTCATGGGACTGCGCCGTCCCAGAGGGGAATTCAATATTTCTGTAATGGGATTGAGCAGAATCTCATCGCCTTCTGCCAAATCTCCACCAATGACTTCACTATAATTATCTGAGCTGACACCCACAATAATGGGGATTGGCAGGATCCTGCCTGGAGGCGAACCTCCCCTGAGAGTTTCCAGCAACCCACTCAGAGGGATGTTCGGGCGTCCTTCCAGGGGGGTGCCCTGATCCCCTAAGGGAATCCTGTCTCCAAACATATAAACGACGCGTTGTCCTTCCAAGCCCCGGATAGCCTGATTGGGCACCAGCAGGGCGTTTTCAATCCGGCCGATCTCGATCTCCACTGAGGCTGTCATCCCCGGGCGGACGGCCGCATCAGCATCCGTCAACTCCACAGTCACAGCAAAGCTGACCACACCCCCACTCTCGATGCCCACCGGAGAAATCTCGACTACCTGGCCGTGATATTCCCTGGCTAACACAGCATCATAGGTCAGGATGACCTCCTGGCCGATCGCAACACTGTTGACATCGATCTCCGAAACCTGCAAATCCACCATCAAACGTGAGACATCGTCCAAGCGAAAAGCGATTGTGCCGGGGTTGACCTGATCGCCTGCCTGGATATTGACAGCCGTGATCACACCATCAAAAGGAGCAGTTAGCCGGGACGTTTTAAGTAGGGCCTGCGCAGCAATCACGCGCGCCTGGGCTGAGGCGATATCCTCGGGGGTGGGACCATCCTTGAGGCGTTCCCATTCGCGTTGCGCGTCCGCCAGGTTGGCCTCTAATACAGCGATATCCGCCTGGGTAGGGCCATCTTTGACCCGCTCCCATTGACGCAGCGCATCGGCTAATTGCGCCTGGGCGGCGGTTAATGCTGTCTCAGCAGTGGCGACATCGAGCGGATCTGGCGGTGCCTGCAACTCGGTGTAACGCTCTAACAATATGTCATAACGCTTCTGCGTCTCTGCCAACTGGATTTGCAGATCGGCATACATCTGCTTGTACAGATCGCGGCTTTCAAAGGGGCTTAGAACGGCCTGATTGAGTTTCTTCTCGACTTCAGCTACATCCTCTTCCAAATCGGCTATGGCCTCTTCCGTGAGCAGGATATTGGCATAGATCTGTCCCAAACTCCAGGCCGAGACTGGGGTCATCAGAATATCATAATGACGCTGCGCTCGCTCCAGATCGCGTTGGGCATTGGCGATGTTTGCCTGAGCCTGGGCCTGAGTCATTGCGGGGTTGAAAGCGTCTTCCGAGGCTTGTTGGGCATCTTCGACCGCTTTTTGTGCCTGCGCTCCCTGCAATTGCGAGTTGAGCAGATCGTCTAGCGCTTGCTGCGCGCTGATCAGATCGACTTGCGCCAGGATAATAGCTGCAGGTAGGGAATTCTGATCCAGTTCGGCCAACAACTGGTCGGCGGTCACCTGATCGCCGACCTCAGCAAGTACCTGGCTCACTTCTCCAGAAATCTCCCAAACCAGGATGGCGCTCTGCTCCGAACGCACCACACCATCCGCCTCGATGAAAGAAACCAGCGGGCCACGTTCAACAGTAACTGTCTCTATACTCTCCATTAGTGCGGACGCCTGGCGCTGGCCTATAGCCGCCACTGCAATAAAAACCCCCACGAAGAGCACCAATACTACTGCAATGATGATGAAGAATTTTTTGCGATTCGATTTCTTATTCATGAGTTTTCAAGCGTGACCTCTTCTACATTGCTCAGCGCTTTGTCGAAGAGACTTAGAAAAGTTTCCTGTTCTTGCAAGTCCAAACCAGAGAGGAATACTTTGGAAGCTTCTCTCTGATGCATACGCAACTGTTCCAACAAGGTTTCACTTTTTTCAGTCAGGTAAAGAGGTTTGGCACGCTTATCATGGGGATCATTGTGACGCTCCAACCAACCACCTTTGACCAAACGCCTGACGCCTACGCTTACCGTTGGAGGGGTAACCTCGAGTCCCTCAGCGAGATCCTTGACCCCACAGCCCGGGCACTGAGATACCCAATACAATACAGCCACAAGAGGAGGGGATAATTCACAACCTTGCGGCAAGCGTAACAGTCGTAAAGCTCTCAGACGCCGTAGCAGCAATTCCATTCGGGATTCTGGTGATACTGAAGAATGCACAGGCATAGAAGAAGCTCCCAGAAAAAGGGGGGCGAAGGAGCAACTCTCCTTCGCCCCCCCTTTTTCATATCATTTCTTTCGAAGATAGCGTTAGATAATAATAGTTAGTTTATCTAACTAAACAGAGAGGATTATACATCCAAACTTCACATTGTCAATAGGTAGGGAGGTTTTAGATGCCGCAAACAAACAGGTTATTACCTGCCCGAAATCACAAAACTGTACATCAATATCAACTTGTGACATCAGTCACAATACGGAGTGACATATTGACCCCAAAGAAATGACATCTGGAACTAAAATATTACCAGTTTAGTCGATATTATCTGATCTGTAATATTCGTATTTAATGTTGGAGGAACAAGCATGTCTCAAGCAATTCCCAGTGAATTTTTGGAAATCGATCGCAAATCCCGTGTGCGGACAATCTGTAGCGGGATCACCATCCGCGATCCAGAAGAGCGTATTGGCGATTTTGATGATGTTGTTATCCCTCTAGACGTAGAATGTGCCCAGGTTGCCGCCTCACGCTGCATTCATTGCCCAGACCCAGCCGCTTGCGTGGAGGCCTGCCCCACACACAATGATATTCCCTCGGCGATGTGGCTGATCGAGCAAGGCGAATTCTTTGAAGCGGCAAAACTCTACCGCCAGACCAGTTCACTTCCTGAGATCTGTAGCCGAGTCTGCCCCCACGAACAGCTTTGTGAGGGAGCCTGCGTGGTAGGGAAATCTGGCGATGCGGTGATGACCGGGGCGTTGGAAACCTTTATTATGGATTACCAACGCCAAGTAGAAGATTACCAGATCCCTGTCGGTGAACCCACGGGCAAGCGAGTAGCCATCATCGGGGCCGGGCCTGCTGGTCTGGGATGTGCGGAACAGTTAGTGCAACGCGGTCACAGTGTCACGATTTTCGAGGCCCTACCCGGCTCTGGTGGTCTGCTGACCTATGGCATTCCTAATTTCAAGCTGCCCAAAGACGTGGTTTTCACTGCCATTCATGATCTCGAAAAGGCTGGTGTTGAGTTCCAATTCAGCACTTTTATCGGCAAGGACAAGACCATCGAAGATCTGTTCGCTGAAGGCTACGAGGCTGTCTTTGTCGGTGTGGGTTCTCAAGTCGATGCCCCACTCAAGGCAGAAGGCGTCGATCTTCCTGGCGTCCATCTGGCAACCGAATTTCTGATCCGCGCCAATGTCAGCAGGAGCCTCTTGCCCAAGCACATGAAAGAGCCCCTGGATGTTGGAGATAAGGTAGTCGTGATTGGTGGTGGTGACACTGCCTCTGACTCCTTGCGTTCCGCCCTGCGCCTAGGCGCGAAAGAAGTCACCTGTCTCTACCGCCGCACCATCAAAGAAATGCCCGGTGGTGAGAAAGACCGCAAGATGGCCGTCGAAGAGGGTGCCCAGTATAAGTTCCTCACCCAACCGATCAAATTCATCGCCGGTGACGATGGCCGCTTGGCCGCTGTCGAGTGCCTGGAAATGGAATTGGGCGAGCCTGATGAATCCGGCCGCCGTCGACCGGTCAAGATCGAGGGTTCCAACTTCATCGTCGAAGCGGATACCGCCGTCCTGGCTTTGGGCTATTGGCCCGATGAAACCATTGGCAAGTCTACCCCTGGTCTCGAAACCTACGATTGGGGCTTGATCACCATCGATCCAGAAACCGGCGCCACATCCGTCCCTGGCGTCTACGCCGGGGGTGATGCCGCCACCGGCCCGGACCTGGTGGTCACAGCCATGGTGGCTGGCCGCAAGGCTGCCTGGGCGATTGACGAGTACCTAAAAAGAAAATAATAATCCTCCAAAAATTACACTTTTATAGAAGCGTGTTCTACTTCCCCAGAAATAGAACACGCTTTTATATTTTTACAGCTAAACATTTGCCTTGTCTGCGCAAATATTCAACCGCAGAGTGGGCAGAAATTTAGTTTTATAATGTCATGTTACGCACTTTCGGGTTGCCAGTCGTTTGGACCCGATCAAGAAAGCCGTGCACTGTGAGATGTCATTCCGAAGGGCGGCGGTGGCCTGAGCCTTCAGAAGTAGAACCCAACAGCGCCGAGGCATGCCCTGAGCATATCGAAGGGAATCCCGTAGAAGACCCGTGAGAAAGTGTCACCATAGGGATTCCTCGCTCTCGGCTGAGAAATCTGGAGTGGTTTGGTAGAGTCGCTCGGAATGACACTTCTGAAAGGTGTTGTTCTGGATGATGAGTAAATGAAATTCCATTGTGCGTAACATGAGTGAATATTCTCTCAGCGAACTCTGCGCTTGTCCTGAGTTTATCGAAGGGCTCTCTGGGGTTATTGTTCTTATTGACGCAATGGGCCGCGCTATGTTTTACCCCAATATTTAGACGTCCGCGGTATAATTAAGTGTGTGTCCACCAGTGGTGAGCACACGTTTTTTACGTTAAATTAAGAGTAACTACACTGACGTGGAAAATGCTAAAAAAGGGTGTGCGCAGGGACAGCCCTCGCTACTCACACCCTTTTTCGAGCAAATCCATTCAATGGATAGTTACAAACAAAGGAAGAACGCTTTATGGATTTTGGGACGGTTCGTTCCGTAGATATCGACCAACAAATGCGCTCGGCGTATCTCGATTACGCCATGAGCGTAATCGTCGCCCGCGCCCTTCCAGATGCGCGTGATGGCTTGAAACCCGTCCATCGACGCATTTTGTATGCCATGCACGATATGGGCATCCGCGCTACGGGGTCTTATAAGAAATCTGCCCGTATCGTCGGCGAAGTATTGGGTAAATATCATCCTCACGGAGATGCAGCGGTCTACGATAGCATGGCGCGTATGGCGCAGGATTTCTCCATGCGCTACCCCATGGTGGACGGTCAGGGCAACTTTGGCTCCATCGATGGTGACTCTCCCGCAGCGATGCGCTACACCGAAGCACGCTTGGGGCGTCTGGCCGAGGAGATGCTCACAGATATCGACAAAGATACGGTGAACTTCGAAAACAACTTCGATGGTTCCCTGCAAGAGCCTGCTGTGCTGCCCGCCCGCTTACCCAATATGCTGCTCAATGGGGCTTCAGGCATTGCTGTAGGCATGGCCACCAACATTCCACCGCACAATATGAATGAGCTGGTGGCTGCCTTGATCTATACCATCGATCGCTATGACCAGATCGATGATGTCACCATCGAAGACCTGTTACAGTTTCTTCCCGGACCCGACTTTCCAACCGGTGGGGTGATCGTGGGGGACGAAGGCATTCGCCTGGCTTACACCACTGGGCGGGGGCGGATCGTGCTGCGCGGTAAAGCCTTCATCGAGCAGAGCGACCGTGGCCGTCACTATATCCAAATCACGGAAATCCCTTACCAACTCAACAAGACAACCCTGATCGAGCGTATCGCTACCTTAGCACGCGAGGGCAAACTGGATGAGATCTCCGACCTGAGAGATGAATCTGACCGTACGGGAATGCGCATCATTATCGAGCTCAAACGCTCTGCTCACCCCCGTAAAGTCCTCAACCAGCTTTACAAGTACACTCCCCTGCAATCGACCTTTGGGGCGCAAATGCTGGCTTTGATCGATGGCGAGCCGCGTCTGCTCTCGCTCAAACGAGCCCTGAATCACTATATCGATCACCGCCTGGATGTGATCACTCGCCGAAGCCAGTTCGAGCTTGCCAAAGCCCGGGAAAGAGCCCATATCCTTGAGGGTCTGCTCATCGCCCTGGCAAACCTGGATGATGTCGTCCAGACCATTCGCCAATCTCCTGATGTGGAAACCGCCAAAGAACGGCTGATGAGCCGCTTCGGACTCACCGAGCGGCAGGCGCAAGCCATCCTCGATATGCAGTTGCGGCGCCTGGTAGCTCTGGAACAACAGAAAATCGAAGACGAGCACAAAGCCCTAATGGAGCGTATCGAGTACCTGGAAGACCTGCTCGCCCACCCCAAGAAGATGCTCAACCTGATCAAAGAGGATTTGAGCGAGCTCTCCGAAAAATTCAGCGACGAACGTCGCACGCAGATCGTCCCTGAAGCCAGCGGCGACCTGCGCGATGAGGATCTCTACGCCGATGAAGCCCTCCTGATCACCATCACCGAACGGGGCTTCATCAAACGCGTCGATGCCAAAACCTATCGCTCTCAACGGCGTGGCGGGCGCGGGGTCATCGGGCATACCACGCGCGCTGAAGACGAAGTGCTGATGATGTTCCCGGCGCGCACTTTCGACACGATCCTCTTCTTCTCCGATCGCGGCAAAGTCTATTCGGAAAAAGCGTACCAGATCCCTGATGCTGGCCGGACTGCCAAGGGCATTTCGATTGTCAATGTGCTCAACATGGGGCCACACGAAACCATCACTGCCGCCGTCGCGGTACCCGATTTCGAAGCCGCAGACTATTGCACGATGATGACCTGCAATGGCAAGATCAAACGCGTGTCACTCTCCGAGTTCGCGGCTGTTCGTCCTTCGGGTTTAATTGCCATGGGCTTGGCAGACGACGATGAGCTCGGCTGGGTGCGCACAACCAGTGGTGATGAAGAAGTGATCATCATCACTGAACGCGGTCAGGCGCTACGCTTCCATGAAAAAGAAGTCCGCCCCATGGGACGCCCGGCCCAAGGGGTCAATGGGATCAAGCTGCGCTCCGCAGACAAGGTTGTTGGCATGGAGATTGTGGAACCAGGCGCTGACCTGCTGGTGGTCACCACCAGCGGCTTTGGCAAACGCACATCCCTGGATGAGTACACCCCCAAGGGTCGCGCCACTATGGGTATTCTTACCATTGATAAAAATGCGCTATCCAAGATCGGAACGATCACATCTGCTCGTGTCGTCCAACCCAAGGATGATTTGATCACCTTGATCTCATCCAATGGCATTGTCTTGCGCACAAATGCCGAAACAATCTCACAATATGGTCGAGCGACACGCGGCGTTCAAATCATGAACCTGGAGGCTGACGACCACGTAGTCTCCATGGCCCGTTTCGCTGCCGCAGATCTACGAAAAGCTGGAGCGATAGCAGCTGAAACCGAATAACGAAGAAGATCAATTTCTGTAATGGCCAACAAAACCTCGAACACCTGTCATTCTGAACAGAGTGAAGAATCCCTGAAACATAACGATAATTATATCTACTAACTCTTGGGGATTCCTCGCTTCGCTACCAAGAAACTTTTCAATGTCATCGCGAGGAGCGTCTTATGCGACGAAGCGATCTCCCACTTGACGAGGAGATTGCTTCACTCCCGCTGGAAGCGTCCGTTCGCAACGCCACGCCGTGCGGCCCTTTGGGCAGGCGCGCAGAGCGATGACATCGATGAGAGTTTCTTTCTGATTGAGCAGCGCCCCAAGCGCTGTGGATTCCCCTTCGGGGATCGGAATGACAAGAATAGCTGTAAACTAAGTTTCTGTTGACAAGCACAAAATCGAAAAACTTTAAAAAATCAAAATCAAAGCCGGTCGCTCAAATACAGCGACCGGCTTTGTTCATTGTGACACAGAAGAAATCAGAAGAAAGGCAACGCAATCCTTTCAGTAACCAACAAGCAAAATGTACTCAAGATACATACCATCATCAATAGCATGACAGAGATGATCAAACGCTGCACTGGCGTCATCCCCAAAAACAATGCTTGTATAGAAGAAGAACTCCGTTCTACATCAAAGAAATCGGCATCATCTTCAAGAAACGCTGCGTTATCTGCTTGTTCACGTAGATCATCGAGCATAGCAACCTCGCATGTCAAGTTTAGTATCGATAGTTTAGCTTATTTTGCAGAACTGTCAACCGGACGCAGATAGATTTCTCCAACCTGGAGGGATTTCAATTCCCCAGAACGCAATCGTAGTCGCAAGGAACCATCTTTGTTGAGGTTGATAATCTGACCCTCAAGTGGCGGGAAATCACCGCCATCTGTCGCCGAGGTGATCACCTGCACCCAATCACCAAGAAAGGCCATCTTCTCGCGCCAGGCTTGAATGAACTTTGGCTCTGAAAGTCGTGGCAACCATTTGAGCAATTCCGCCAGAACGACCTGCAGCATGACGAGACGGTCCACCGGAGCACCTAAAGCAGATTCCACACAGGTGGCAGGGAAGGGCCGATCGTGATGCCCAGCCCAATCCTGGGGTGGTACCGAACTTGGTGCAACATTGATGCCAATTCCCAGGATCACCGCCGATAATTGACCCCCCATCCAGGAGGCTTCCGCCAAGATTCCGGCGACCTTCAGCCCACGAACCAGCACATCATTGGGCCATTTGATCTCAGCCGGAAGTTGATAGGCATTGCGAAGCGCCCGACTAACGCCCAGCGCCCCCAAACCTGTGATGCGCGTGATGCGTCCACTTTCTCCTGGAATCTCAGGGTGCAGAATCAGGCTGATAGCCAACGCCGATCCGGGTGGTGTAAACCAATCACGATTCCCGCGCCCGCGTCCAGCGGTCTGCTCATCAGCTAAAACCAGCGAACAATCCGGGGCACCCTTTTGAGCCCATTCAGCGGCGTAATCGTTTGTTGAGCCAATTGTGTCAAAATATCGCATCTCCCCCAATGGCAAATCTGCTAAACAAGCTTCTAGGGTATGTTGATCCATGCGGAAGATTCTACCGCATTCATACGCCTAGTAAGCGTCAAAAAATTACTTCCTGATTTAGAAGCTAAACTTCTCTAAGAAGTTTAGTACACTGTAAATAAAGTTTATTACAATTTTTGCTCTGACCGGTCTCCAGACCGAGTCACTCCGGCACGGTCTGGAGACCGGCCTAAGCCAGATAGGATAACTTTCAGTTACTTTGTTTACGCTGTATTTAGCTTCTTGATGGAATTTATTTACAAATGACTCCTTAGTTTAAGATATTCCCACTGAAAACTTCTCTTATAGAAGATTGTAGCTGGTAATCAGAATATGGCTTTACGATATAACCTGATGGATTTAGAACCATGGCGCGATTCTTGGTGACTTCATCAGCGAAAGCGGTAAGAAAGATGATTGGGATGTTGTATTCTCGCTGGATTTGTTGTGCTGCTTCGATACCATCCATGGCACCGTCCAAATTGATATCCATCAAAACCAGATCTGGATTCAATTTCGCAGCCGACTCAATGGCCACCTCACCCGAAGCAGCCGTTCCCACCACGAGATATCCAAGTGCTTCCAGTTTGATCTGAATATCGAGAGAAACAATGAGATTGTCCTCCACAATCATGATCTTTGGGACGACCATTTGATTGCCGTAATCAGATTGCAGGAGCTTAACTATTGAGCTCGAATATGAAATATGATTCATGGGTATCCTCGCACACCAGTACTCTGTCCTGATATCTGCTATCAATCCAATATGGAATTCCAACGAGAAATTCTTGAAACATCTCTTTAGGGACTCTTCATAATCTTGGAAAAATTATATCAACAATTAGTAAAGTACATTTTACAAATCTGTTAAGAATTAAAGATTAATCTAAATTTTCGCTTCGCACGCCAGAAATGCACATACAATAAGAGGCTTACTACCATTTCACTTATGGAAAAAGATTTTCATAGCGCGCGCCCATGCCGCAATCAGAAAAATAACTGCGGAGAGCCCTTCGATAAACTCAGGACAAGCGCAGAGTTCGCCGAGAGAAAATTAAAACAAAAACTCAACGCTCTCCGCGCACGCTGCGGTTAAGATTTACGCAGACGAGGCAAATGTTTAGCGGTAATACTATATTTTGCAGAGTTGGTGGAAAAATTGCAGATAGTAAAAAAAAGCCTCCTGGATTTGCCATCATCTTCCAGGAGGGTACTCTATTTGATCAACTGTTGTTAGGTTAATAAATCGGCAGACTGGGATCGACTTCCTTGGCCCAGGCGTTGATGCCACCCTTGAGATTCTTCACCTTTCTGAATCCGGCGCTGGCTAATACCTCCAGGGCACGCGTCGAACGGCTGCCCATCTTGCAGAAGAGCACAATTTCCTGGGCGCTATCCAGCTCATGCATGCGGGAAGCCAACTGACCTAAGGGAATCAGGTCAGCACCTGCGATGGCAGATATTGCCAACTCGTGAGGCTCACGCACATCGATCAAACGCATTCCATTACCTTCAGACAGACGATCTTTCAATTCGCTGGCGGTAATATCCCAACCTTCACCCGCAGAACCCTCATCGTGATCATGGGCGGGCATACCGCAAAATTCTTCGTAATCGATCAACTCGGTCACTTCAGGATTATCGCTGCAAACCTTGCAGTTAGGGTTCACCCGTAGCTTGACGAAGTCAAAGGTCATATCCAGGGCGTTGTAGAGCAGCAATTTGCCGATCAATGAGTCACCCATACCCAATATTTGCTTGATCGCTTCGGTAGCCTGGATACTCCCAATGGTGCCCGGTAAGATGCCCAACACGCCACCCTCGGCGCACGAAGGCACTAACCCCGGCGGCGGCGGCTCAGGGAACAGGCAGCGATAACAAGGGCCTTCTTTGGCATAGAAAACGCTAGCCTGTCCATCAAAGCGGAAGATCGAACCATAGACATTGGGCTTGCCAGTCAGGACGCACAGATCATTGACCAGGTATCGCGTAGGGAAATTGTCCGTGCCGTCGATGATCAAGTCATACGGCTCAGCGATGCGCATGGCATTCTCGGAATTGAAGATCTCGTTGTAGATATCCACCTGGATGTCAGGATTGATGTCCAGCATGCGCTCGCGGGCAGATTCTACTTTGAGCACTCCTAATTTGGATTCCCCGTGGATGACCTGACGCTGCAAATTGGAAAAATCGACCACATCGTAGTCAACCAGACCAATGCGCCCAATCCCAGCCGCAGCCAGATACAACGCCACTGGCGAGCCCAACCCGCCTGTGCCGATTACCAGCACAGAGGCGGCCTTGAGCTTTTGTTGACCTTCCAACCCGACCTCGGGTATCAGCAGGTGCCGCGAGTAGCGGTGAATTTCGTCGTGAGATAAATTTGGTAACATGTTTCGTTCCTAGAGGTGCGAGGTGCGGTGTGCGACGTGCGAGGTTTGTGCACTTGGCACCTCGTACATCGCACTATCCTCCAGCAATGGAGGGAATAATTCTCAACTTATCATCGTCGTCGAGCGGGGTATCGACGCCTTGCAGATGGCGCACATCTTCTTCGCCCAGGAAAAGGTTGACAAAGGCACGCAAATCGCCCGCGTCCGAGAAGAGATGTTTCTGCAATTCTGGATATTGCGTTGTCAGATCGCCCAAGGCCTCTCCAACTGTCTGGCCTTGAACGGAAATTTCGGTTTGGCCCTCGACATAGGGCCGTAAAGGGGTAGGGATTCGTAAAATTGGCATATTTAGTTCCTATATTTTATTTCAGTTTGAAAACTGCGAATTTGTTGGATTAGTGTTCTGGCATGCGTAGCACCGTGATTGATATGGCGCGGTTGGCCAGTTTTATCAATGATAAATGTGGTGGGCACGCTTAGAACACCCCAGTAGTCCGCCAGATCGGTGCGTGTACTGGCGTCCACTTCGATGATCTGGATAGTATCCTCCAGTGCCAGCTGCACTTCCTGGAGGGCCGGTCGTTGGATAGTCTTACAGGGTACACAGGAAGGGGTGGTGAAATACAAGATCGCCGGTACCCCCAGTCGAAAGTTTTCCAAACCCCGGAACTTCTCTGCGGCGCGCTTCAGGATGTAGCGATTCGCCAGCCCATAAGCTCCCACTCCTACACCCGCAATGGCCAGAGCTAATAAGGTCCTGGATAAGATTTCAGTAGCCATTTCTATATTACGCGCTTGGGCGCATCCCTGGGAAAGTGCCTTTTGGTGGAGATTTGGTAAATCCAGGCAGGTTCAAACGGTTGAGCCAGTAATAAACTGCACAGCCAACGCAGAATCCTACGAACAAGTTGAGCGCGGCAAGCGCTACCACGGCCCAGACCAATCCCCAACCCAAAGAAGTTGCACTGGCATAAAGAGCAATGCTGCCAATAAGCATTACCACAGCGCCAAAACCTTGGGCAAAACGATGGGGTTCGGGGTTATCCATCAAAACATCGGGTTTGGGCCAGCCCATAGGTTTTAATAACCGGTAAGTGAAACCAAATCCAGGGATTTTGCTCAAGGTACCAAAGATCATCACCGCCGTAACGATTAACGCCAGCCAGGGGGCATCTAAGATAAACGCAACGATATTCAGGGTGATGATCAGGGTTTGGTTCGTTTTCAAAGCCGAGTGGTCGACCATGGTCAATTCATTTGTATGCATTATTCTACCTGTAATTTCAGTTGTCAGTTGTCAGTATCCAGTATCCAATAACCTTGTTACTGGTCACTGGATACTGATCACTGGTCACTGATTACTAGTACTTCTTCTTCCACGAATTTCGAGCGATCATCATTTAATCGCCATGAGCGAGACTCTTCCGCTTTCCCAGAGTGCACGCTAGTGATGATATACGAAAACCAGGGCATAGCCCATTCGAGGTCAAATTCAGAGGGTTGGTTAGGGTGGTCAGGGTGGGAGTGGAAAACACCGATCACATCCAGGCCCAAGCGTTCGGCTTGCTCTTCGCCCCGCAGCATATCCTGGGGGGTCAATAGATATCGATTATGGCGGGCAGAATCTTCGCGGGCATTCGGAAGAGTCAAAATATCAGAAACCAGCCGCGAGGTCGCCTGAGCACGTCCCAGCAATAAACCGGCACCCTCCTCGGGGTAGGACTCTTCACCGTGAATATGTATTCTTTTCAGTAGGGTGTTCGATATTTCCAATTTCATTCCAGCTCCGTTACACGTTGAACGTTAGAACGTTCAAACGTTCAACGCTCATCCCACAGCGCATCATCACTGAGATATTTATAGCCGGCATCGGGGAAGACGGTCACTACCACACCAGAGTCCAAATCAGCAGCCACTTGTAAGGCCGCAACCGCCGCAGCACCAGATGAGACGCCCACAAAGTAACCTTCCAGGCGAGCAAGCTTCCGCACCATCGTGTGAGCCGCTTCAGTAGAGACTTCAACTGTTTGGTCAGACATAGCAGGATCGAATATGGCCGGTTTAATGGCGGTGGGCATATACTTGAGACCCTCCAAACCATGGAAGGCGGCATCGGGTTGGGCGGCAATGATTTTGATCTCAGAGTCGTATTCACGCAAATAACGCGAGACCCCGGTGAGTGTGCCGGACGTTCCCAATCCGGCCACAAAGTGGGTCACTGTACCCTGGGTCTGTGCTACGATTTCAGGGCCGGTGGAGTTATAGTGGGCCAGCCAGTTAGCAGGATTATCGTATTGGTTGGCGTAGTAGTATAGATCAGGCTGCTTTTCCGCCATCTGTCGGGCAACGATGATAGCGCCATCTGAGCCTTCCAGGGGATCGGTGAAAACCACCTCAGCCCCCAGGGCCCGCAGAATGGCGACCCGCTCTGGGCTGGCATTTTCTGGCATCGCCAGGGTGACATTAATATCCAGCGCCGCGCCGAAAGTAGCGTAGGCAATGCCCATATTACCCGAAGTCGAATCCAGCAAGTGCATCCCAGGAAGCAAATGGCATTCGAACAGCGCCGTACGGATAATATTAAAGGCTGGACGGTCTTTTACCGAGCCACCGGGATTGAACCACTCCGCCTTGGCATATACTTTTACATCCGGCGAAATATCCTTGGTCACTCGACGCAAGGGTAGCAGGGGGGTATTTCCAATGGCCTTGATCAGCGCCATGCCTTCCATGTCAGCCTCTCGAGGAATAGCAGTGATAGGTTGAGTTAGAGTTGTATTGACCATTGGGGTCATGGTTTCTCCTAAAGGGGTATTAGATATCAGGTATTGGGTATTGGGTATTGGGTATTCTCTTCCAAGATCTGAGTTCTAATATCCAATCTCTAAAAACAAACAGCCAACAGACAAACAAAAAAGGGCAGCAATAGCTCCGCAGCAAGTGACAATATGCTTGTGTCTTGCGGGGTCGTGCCTACCCTTCGCCAGTCCGTTGGCCGTGGATGATTCTGAAGGTTCTTCGCGAGACGGGTAGACTTACGATCCCCGCCCCATACAGATGCAGTTGAATGGCATTAAATTACTCCAATATTTTTTATGAAGAAACTAATACAAATTGTAGTCGCTTTGTCCAATTTGTCAAGGCTTTCAAGTGTTTAGGGACTCAGCAACACCTCCATCGTGGAGATATTCACCGGACCGGGTAAACGACCGCCACGCTCAGAAACGATCACCCGTACCCAAGTCGGTGCAAAGATTTGATAAGAGATTTCAACGACAAAAGGATTGTGTTCACCTTTCTGGGTAGGCTCAACGCCTGCTAATCGTGATCCCAGAATGCGTCCATCAGCTGCGACGATCTCTACCAACAAGGGTTGATCTGAGGCTGTGCGTGCTAAGCCATCAACTAACATTGTGTCTCCACGGATCAATTCTTTGTCTACCGGTGATTGAATCACGATAGGTGCCAGTGTATCACTAGCCATGCTGATATCGGCTTCACCGCTCGAAAGCAAGATCAAATCAATGGAAGCCAAAGCCATTATGCGTCCATACTCATCTTGGGTTTGGATCGATAAATGCCCAGTCTCGGCGACTCCCGGGGTTTCGAAAGTGATCTCCGTCACAACTCGTCCTTGGGGATTTGGGGTGGTGAAATTAAAAATATTGCGGTACATCAAGCGCCCGTCTTCCCCCCACAGCTCAACGCGGGCACGATCATCGACCCCAGGAACAACATATGCCACTAACGATATCGGAGAAACCACCTTGGAGAGGGGGCCAGGGTTGAAAATGGCAATATCTGCAGGGGGAATAGGGCTTTGAGATGTGGGGGTGAGCTGCGAAGAAACTTGGATGGCTGCGCTGGTCTGATCTGTTTCAGAGTCAGACGAGTCTCCCGCGGTTTCTTCAGAAAGCAAGACCTGCGTCGGCGTCAATGTCGCTGTCCCCTCTGGCGTGCTCGAGGGAGTTACCATAGCTTCAGCAGTCATAGCAATCACAGTAGGGAGCTGTTCTGTGGGGATCAGGGTGGGAAGCTCTTCGGAGGCAGGAAAGACAGTACAACCACTCAGGCAAATTAAGGACAGCAAAGATAACCAAAGCACCCGCTGACAATACATATCAAATGCCTGAGGTGTATTTATCGATAAGTGCTAGTAAATCATCAGTGAGCAGAGGTTTGCTAAAGAACTCTTGCACCCCCGCAGCCACAGCTCTGTCAGCGAAAGCTTTATGACTGGCCGTCACCATCACGATAGGAACTTTCAAGGGCAAATTCAACGCGCGAATCTTTTTCAAAATTTGGAAACCGTCCATATCTTGCAACTGGTGGTCTAACAAAATCAAATCAACTGAGCTCTTACGGGCTAAATCAACTGCCTTTTCGCCTGAGTCAGCCAGCACTGCTTCGTGGCCATAATAAGAGATGATCCGCTCATATGTTTCAAGAGTCAGGATATCATCATCAACGAATAGAATCCGAGCCATTTACACCCTCGCAACATTGATTGTTGAGTGCAGAAATCGCCTTTATAGGAATTGCTGGGATAAGCCCCAGATTTAGGGGTGGGGGGGGGGGGGGGGGGGCCCCCCCCCCCCCCCACTCACCCCTAAATCTGGAAGGCCCCACGTCGATTCCTAGAGTCCTAGGAAATTCTACCACGGGGGTGTTTTTAAAATATAAAAGAGTTATTGTTTCACTTCCACAACAACCCTTTTTATTGGAGCGATTATAGGCCGTATATCTCACCGTATTTGGAATGCAGATATTTCATATATGGAGCAGGGTCAATCGTAGAACCGGTAACCTTTTGAACAAGCTCCTGGGGCTTGTATTTGGCTCCATGAATGTGAATTTGCGTTTGCATCCATTCCGTCAGTGCGCTAAACTCGCCGCGGCGGAATTGATCCGTCAAGTCTGGGATATCGCCAATCATCTTTTCCCACAACTGGGCCGAAATCAGGTTGCCCAGAGCGTAGGTAGAGAAGTAACCAATATAGCCGCTGGACCAATGCACATCTTGTAGAACTCCCTGTTTGTCATCTGGGGGTGTGACTCCCAAGTACTCCTGCATGCGCGCATTCCAAACTTCAGGCAAATCTTTGACCTCCAGAGTACCTTCCATCAAGGCAATTTCGATTTCCAAGCGCAACATGATGTGCAAGTTGTAAGTAGCCTCGTCGGCTTCCACGCGGATCAATGAAGGTTCCACCTTGTTTATGCCTTTGTAGAAAGTACCTAAATCGATATTTCCTAGCTGGGAGGGGAAATACTCTTGCAAACGAGGGTAGAAATGTTCCCAAAAGGGCATTGAGCGCCCTACCAGGTTTTCATAAGTGCGCGATTGAGACTCGTGGACAGCAAGAGAGGCACCATCATTCAAAGGAGTACGTTCATAGGCCGGGTTGATGCCCAGGCCGTAAAGACCATGACCGCATTCGTGCAGGGTACCAAATAGCGCCGGGGATAAATATCTACGATCAAGGCGTGTAGTGATGCGCACATCGTTGACACTGAAACTGGTGGTAAATGGATGTACCGATTTATCTTGTCGGCCGCGTTCCCAGTCATATCCATATTTGGTGATCACTTCAACGCCAAAATCCCACTGCTTCTGTTCCTCGTATTCCACACGCAGGAAGGCATCATCGACCTGAGGCCGTTCAGCAATTGCCTGAAGCAGCTCAACTTGTTGGGGTCGCAGTTCTTCGAAGATCGCTTTGACCTCTGCGGTCTTCATACCCGGCTCAAAATAATCCAACAGTGGATCATAAATGTGATCATAAGGAGCGAAGTATTCGGCATATTGGCGGCGCAAGTCGACGACTTTCTCCAAATGAGGCTGGAACATCTTGAAGTCAGATTTTTGGCGCGCTTGCTCCCAATTGCTGTAAGCCAGTGTAATCGTCTTGTAGAACTCGGTAGTAAATTCAGGTGGCACTTTCGCCCTTTGATCGTAGAAACGCTTGCAAGCTGCAATCAGGCGTGCATCATCCGAGTCAGGGTCAAGCTGGTCTGCGTTTGCATCAAGTTCTTCTACAAGTTTGCTGTATTCTGGAGAGATCGTCTTGGTATGTAACAATCGCTGCAGAGTGGCGATCTGGTTGCCGCGCTGCTCAGCCCCACCTGGCGGCATATAGACCTGCTGATCCCACTCCAAAACTTCCGCTGCTAAGTAGATATCGAAAATTTCGGCAGTCATTTCTTTTAGCTGGTTAAGTTCTTCTTTCATGTGGGCTCCTAAAGGGTTAGGAGTAACGCAGTTGGAGAGCATTTTTCCAATGAAGCCCCCCCAACCCCCCAATTCTGGGGGGAGATTTCCAAAGGTTCCCCCCAACGCCACAAGCGGGGGGGCTAGGGGGGCAAGTGCGTAACTCCTAAGGGTTTGACTTATTATCTGGTTCCACCATTGGAACGGTGGTGCCAGAAATACTCTTATACGACCCTCCAGCGGAGAGGTTCACCCCGTAACGCTGCCAGAACTTCCTCTGCAATATCCAAGGCGGCGCGTTTTTGCGCTTGCTCAGTTTGGGCAGCAATATGAGGAGTAGCAACCACGTTGGGATGAGCGACCAGGGCAGTCAGGCCGGGGGGTTCTTGAGCAAAAACATCCAGGGCTGCCCCAGCAACCTGACCTGATTCCAAGGCGGACAGGAGTGCTGTCTCATCGAGAATCCCACCGCGTGCTGTACATATCAAATAGACCCCCCTCTTCATCTGGGCAAAGGCCTGCCCGTCGATCATGTTACGTGTTGTCGGACCCAAGGGAACATGCAGCGAGATGATATCTGCACGCGAGAATAAATCAGCCAACATGACCGACTCAGCACCATGTTTCGACAAGAACTCATCCGTTTTCTTGGGATCATGTGCAATCACCCGCAAGCCAAAGGCAGCTGCTCGTAGTGACACAGCTGAGCCGATATTGCCTAAACCGATAATCCCCAAGACCTTACCGCCCAACTCAATGCCTACGATCTGTTTTTTGATCCAGCGGCCAGACTTCATAGCAGCATCGCTACGTGCCACTGATCGGACAAGTGTCAACATCAATGCCAGGGTATGCTCCGCGACGGCCACCGTCGTGGCAGTGGGAGTGTTGACGACCGTGGCATGATGGGTTTGTGCAGAAGCTAGATCGATATTGTCAACTCCTACACCAGCCCGGCCGATGACTTTTAGATTCGATCCGGCGGCGATAACATCTGCATTCACTTTGGTGCGACCGCGCACAATTAGCGCATCGAAACCTGGTATCACTTCCAATAATTCTTGCTGTGATATTTCGGGTCGATATTCGACTTCAGCTGTAGCTGATAAAAGATCAATCCCATTTTCGGTGAATTTGTCCGTAATCAAGATTTTCCATTGTGCCATGGATGCACTCCACTTCAGGAAAGCGGCACAATTGTACCCCTAAAACGTGAAACGTTGAACAGATAGGAAACTCAGAGGAATCCCAGAAAAAGGGTGCAGGAGGGGTGTGGCACACCCCTCCTGCACCCTTTCTCTGGAGCCTTTCCTGACAACTCTTGAACGCACACGGTTACATGTAGTGGGTTTGAAAAATCTAAACTATTGGAATGATCAAAGTGAACACCGCTCCACCTTCAAGATGGTTCGCGGCTGTAATATCACCCCCATGTGCCTGGGCCAGTTTTCGTGCGATGGACAATCCAAGACCTGTGCTGCCCCCTTCGACAGGCGTGCGCGATTGATCCGCTTTATAGAAGCGCTCGAAGATATGTGGCAGGGACTCTTCTGGGATGCCCGGGCCCGAATCTTTCACAGTAACCAGTAATCTGTTTCCAGCAATCAGTCTATCTATTTCGCTAAACTGACCACTGGATACTGAACACTGAACACTGATCTTTCCCCCTTTGGATGTGAAACGCAAGGCATTGCTCAATAAATTATTGAGGATTTGCTCAACGCGTTGGGGGTCGATTCCTATAATTACGGGTTCCCCCACAGGAGACAGAAAGAGCTCAACTCCCTGCGCGGCAGCCTGGGGGTCGAAGCGGGAGATCAACCGCTTTATAAAAGCAGAAAAATCTGTCGGCGTTCTTTCCAAGGTCAATTGTCCGGCATCCGCCAGAGCCAATGTGCGTAGATCCTCTACCAAACGCGTCAAGGTATAATTCTGTTCCTCGATAGGGATCAGGTTTTCGAGAGAGAGTTCATAGATTCCGTCTTGCAAGGCCTCCAGATGGGCACGCTGTACAGCCAGAGGAGTGCGCAATTCATGGGCAATATCCGCGGTTAGTGCTCGACGCCGCTCACCTGCCTGCTGCAGGGAAGCAGCCATGCGGTTGAAAGCTGACCCTAAAGTCGCCAAAGCTTTATCACCGCGCACGCGCACGCGCTGGCTGAGATCGCCTTGGGCCATTTGAGAAGCTGCCTGTGTCAGGTCACGGACCGGTCGTAACAAGCTATAGGATAACAACAACGCCAACACCAGGGATACCCCACCAGCAATCAATGCCGCGGTGAAGGCGGCGCGATTGAGCCTGCTCAGCAAGGCTTGTTCATTTTCTGAGGTGAAATACATTCCCCCTTCCGTAAGCAAATACCCGACTTCCTGGCCATCTACCTCGAGAGGAATGGCATATTCCAGTTCGTCATCCGAAATACGCTCGATCGCATCACTTTCCTGGTTATCCAAGATGACAAACCCATCCTCATCAACCAGGCGCAGATGCTGACCCATCATCTGGTTTGTGTCCACTCCCTTGCCGGGGCGCATCCCCATTCCAGGGCCACCAAATCCCGGACCTTGCAAACCGCGCAAGATGTCATCGCTGCCCTGCCATGATCCGGCTTTATGGTAGTGATCCTCCAATTCGCCTACCAAACTCTCAACTCCAGCAATACCCCCGCGAAACATGAAGGTACGTACAGTTTGTGCAGTATTCAATCGAACAAGGATCACAATGCTGATAATGGTGATCAATACCACAAGAGCAAATGCAAATATCAGTCGGCGAGTCATTGGTTCCTATTCCACTGGTTACTGAAAACTGATCATTGGCGCGCAAAGCGATAGCCTACGCCAAAAACAGTCTCGATGTATTGTGGGTTCTTGGGGTCTGGTTCGAGTTTGGCACGCAGATTCTTGATATGGGCATCGATGGTACGCTCATAACCTTCAAATGCCGCTCCTTGCGTGGCCTCCAGCAAGCGCATGCGCGAAAAAGCCCGTCCCGGGCTTGCAGCCATGGTTGATAGGATCTCGAATTCTGTGGGAGTGAGATCGAGAGACTCACCTGCCCTGATGAGTGTATAAGCGTCCAGGTCGATCTCCAGGTCAGCCACCTTAAGAACTTGAGTGGGGGTGGTTTCTGCTCCCGAGCGACGCAGTACGGCCCGGACTTTGGCCACAACGACGCGCGGCGAGAAGGGCTTGGTGACATAATCATCCGCACCCAATTCCAGGCCGATCAACTGGTCCGTCTCTTCAACGCGCGCAGTGAGCATGATGATCGGTGTATCCCCTTTGCGGCGGATTTCACGGGCTACATCCAGCCCATCCATGCCAGGCAGGTTGAGATCGAGCAACACCAGGTCAGGGCGTTCGTACTCCCAGGTTGAAAGCCCGGTATCACCGCGATAGGAGGTCAACACTTTGAAGTTGGACTTCTCCAGGTAAGAGCGCAGCACTTTGACGAGTTCAGGTTCGTCTTCGATGATTAAGATTTTAGACATGATGTGATTATAACGGAAAATGGGTGGCGTGGTTCGCCACCCATTTCTGACACTTTATGTAGCTCGGGGATTACCCTTAATCATTGTCAAAGAAACTTCCGCCAGGGCCGCGGCCGCCGTGATGACCTTCGCCATCACAGCCGCCTTTACCAGGGCCAAAACCGTTTTCTGCCATCTCTTCCCAGCGGCTCTGAATCCAGTCAGCCTGTTCCTGGGAGATGGTACCATCGGCAACTGCCTGCTCAAGACCAGCCATCCGAGCATCAGAGATCAAGGTGCTGAATTCATCTTCCGTGAGACCTTGTTCCTGAGCGATATCCCAGGCGGTCTTGCCCAGCTCATGAGCAGCTTCCAACTCCTCGACAGTCATGCCGAGTGCTTCGGCAATAGCAGCTTGCATGGTTTCATGCATGGGACCGACTTCGCCGTCACCATCCCAGCCGAACATGCCGTGTCCAAACCCACCATGGCGGCCAAATCCGTGCCCAAAGGGGGTGGAAGGGTCATCATCCTGGGCATAGGCGAACCCTACGCCACCTACAACCAGGGCTGCTACCGCAACGCCAACAACTGCAACGATCAATAAAGTTTTCTTCATCAGAAATACTCCTTTAGTTTTTTTGTACGCACTGACCTGGGAGGAAAGCCCCCAGGTCAGTGTTGATGTGACTAAAGGATAGCTGATGCTTGTGAAGAAGTTGTGAAGGGGAAGTGGAGGAGGTATGAAGATTAAATCATGGAACGGATTTTCCAACTCTCTAGGAATCGCCGATGTAGCTCCCTGATTTGGGGCATTCAAATATGGGAAATGGCCCACGGAGTGCAATGTGTGGACGGTTGCTCCTGGATATGTGGCTTTCAACTGCTCCCGGAGAACTTCTTCCACCAGGGGATCATTATCCACTTCGATGATCATCACCGGAATCCCAAGGGCTTCTACGTCTGGTGCAGTGAAGGGGTCGACGACACAATGAAAACGTCCCACAACCTGGGCCTTGGTCATACGGCCATAGGACTGTTCCAGGAGGTAAGCCAACACCAACTCAGAGTTCCCCGAGGCGGTATAGACATCCCCCTCGAAACTGTCGCGCAGCACATTCATCACCAGCCACTCAGGCAGATAGGGCAGCAGAGCACCGATGGTCTTGTTCTTCTCGGCGATGAGCTCATTAGGAGGGAAAGTGTTGGCGAAAACCGCTCTTTCGATTACCTCCGGGTAATGAGCGATCAGATATTGTGCCAAATATCCTCCCAGCGAAGAGCCGATCAGATTAACTCTCGATACACCTTCCTGCGCCATAATCGCCAAAACCCCTCGACTCATTTGCTCCAGGCTGTCCACAGGTGGGTAGGTCAGCGAGATTAAGCGAAAATCACTTCTAAGAGCGTACATCTGCTGGAACCAGATATCCGCCGCGCCAGTCATTCCATGCAGAAAGAGGATCGTCTCATCGCCCTGGCCAAACGAGAAATACTCCCAGGTTGCACCATCCACTTCGACTTGAAGAGGGGGATGTTCTTGGCGAAATGAGAGAAGTGATGCCGCGGTATCTGGGTCAACTTTGGAGGATAACTCCTCAAACGAAGCATGGGGTACAGAGTAGAAATAAGCCGCGGCGATGATGAGAACAATTCCCACAGCGATGATCCATTTCAATCCTTTGCGCATCATTGGCTCCTTTCATTCAATTTACAGTTATAATGTAATCAAATGGAAGAAAATATCCATAATGACGAGGTTCGTTTATATTTAGAAAGTGCCCAACGCGATATCGAAGCCGCGGAAAGTAATCTAGAGTATGGCTACTATCACATCGTTATCTCACGTGCCTATTATGCCATGTTCTACTCAGTTCACGCTCTACTGGCGAGCAAAGATATTACCCGCAGCAAACACTCTGGTGTTGTTTCTGCATTTGGCGAGTATTTTGTAAAAACTGGTCAGATTGACAAGAAGTACGCCAAGATGATAACCAATGCCTTCAATGCACGTTTAGATAGTGATTACGAAATGGCCTTTATAGCCGAAAAAGAAACCGCTGAATCAATTTTGCGAGATGCTGTCCAATTCGTTGCACGTGTTCAAGGTTACTTTGAGGGGATGTAGGTAGTATGCAAACAGAAGTCAGTCATCTCAATATTCAAGAACAAATTGTGATCAAGACCTTTCTCCATAGAATCGAAGCAGAGATGGGCGATCAGTTGCTCGCAGTTTATCTTTTTGGTTCACGGGCTCGCGGAGATGCTCAACCCGATTCTGATATAGATCTCGCTGTTCTCTTAAAGGAATCTACTCCTGAGATACGAAAAGCCATTCACTATCTGGCTGCAGATGTTTGGCTGGAAAATGGGCTATTTATTTCAACCCGAGTATGGAGTCAGAGTCACTGGCAGCGGCATGCAGAAATTCAATCACGACTCTACCGCAACATCCAACGCGAAGGGATTGATCTCCTCAGCGCTCTGGGGGAGTAGTTTAGCGAAAGACAGAAACCCGGTTTCTTGCGCCTAAAGGCGAACCGGGTTTCTCTATTTGTTCAGGATTCCCCGGCCATCAACTTGATGCGCTCCCAGGGCTTGAGATCAGCCTCCTCAGCCAGGATTCCCCGTAATTCAAATACCTGATCCCTCAAGGCAGCCGCCTTCTCGAACTCCAGGTTCTGGGCAGCGATCTTCATTTGCTCCTCCAGCCCGGCGATGATCTTCAGCATTTCTTCTTTGGGAAGGCTGGTCACCGCATCGACGCGATATTCGGCTTGCTCCTCGGCAACGGCATAAGCGGCAACCTGATCAGTGATGTCGCGGATATCCTTGACGATGCTGACTGGCTCGATGCCGTGCTTTTCGTTATAAGCGGCCTGCTTGGCGCGGCGGCGATTGGTTTCGTCGATAGCGGCACGCATGGCATCAGAGATCTTTTCGGCATACATGATTACTTTGCCCTCGACGTGGCGGGCAGCACGGCCAACCGTCTGGATCAAGGCAGTCTCCGAGCGTAGGAAGCCGGCTTTATCGGCGTCGAGAATGGCCACCAGGGAGACTTCGGGCAAGTCGAGACCTTCCCTGAGCAGGTTGATACCCACCACCACATCGAACACGCCCAAACGTAAGTCCCGCAAAATCCCCACCCGCTCTAAGGTATCGATTTCCGAGTGCAGGTAGTGCACCTTGACGCCCATCTCCATCAGGTAATCCGCAAGATCTTCGGACATACGCTTGGTGAGCGTGGTGACCAATACGCGCTGGCCGACTTCGACCCGTTTGTGGATCTCGCCCATCAAGTCATCGACCTGGCCCTGGACAGGCCGCACCTCGATCTCTGGATCGATCAAGCCCGTGGGGCGAATGATCTGCTCGACGACCTGATCGGCATGCTCCATTTCATATGGGCCCGGGGTCGCAGAAGTATACACGGTGAAACCCATACGCTCTTTGAACTCATCGAACATGAGTGGACGGTTGTCCAGGGCAGAGGGCAGGCGGAAACCATAATCGACCAGGGTGGTCTTGCGGGAGCGGTCGCCGTTGTACATTCCACGAATCTGCGGTACGGTCATGTGGGACTCGTCGATGATCAGCAAGTACTCATCGGGGAAGTAATCCACTAAGGTCCAAGGAGGGGAACCGGCAGGGCGTTGATCCAGGGGGCGAGAGTAGTTCTCGATCCCCGAGCAATAGCCGACCTCGCGCAGCATCTCGATATCATAGCGAGTGCGCTGTTCGATGCGCTGGGCTTCCAGGAACTGCTCATTAGCTTTGAAATGATCGATGCGCTCTTCCAGCTCGATTTCGATATCAGCGATGGCCTTCTGCATCTTCTCCTCTTCGGTAATGAAGTGCTTGGCAGGGAAGATGCTGACTGTTTCCATGGCGCGGCGCATTTCACCGGTCAGATAATCGACCTCGGTGATCTTCTCGATCTCATCCCCCCAGAAGCTGATGCGGTAGATATAACGCTCTTCGTAGGCTGGGGCGACTTCCAAGGTATCGCCACGCACGCGGAAAGTGCCAGGCTTGAGGTCGATATCGTTGCGCGTGTACTGGCTCTCCACCAGGTGCCGCAGCAGGGTGGTGCGGCGATGACTCTGGCCAATCTCCAGTTCGATGACCACGCGCCCATAGGCTTCGGGGTTTCCCAAACCGTAGATACAGGAAACCGACGCCACAATGATGACATCCTTACGAGATAACAATGCCGTAGTTGCAGCCAGGCGCAGACGTTCGATCTCTTCGTTGATATCGGTCTCTTTCTCGATGTAGAGGTCATGGCGCGGCACATAAGCCTCGGGTTGGTAGTAGTCATAATAAGAAACGAAGTACGCCACGGCGTTATCTGGGAAGAAATCCAGGAACTCGGCATAGAGCTGCGCCACCAATGTCTTATTGTGAGCGATCACCAGGGTAGGCTTGTTCAAATGTGCAATGATGTTGGCCATGGTGAACGTTTTGCCAGTACCGGTGGCGCCCAACAAAACCTGGTTCTGATAACCCTTGTCGAGGCCGGCGATCAGTTGCTCGATGGCCTCGGGTTGGTCACCGGTGGGCTGGAAGGGGGCGTGGAGTTTGAAGGTCATGATTTAGAGGTTGGAAGTTAAAAGTTGGAGGTTAGAGGTTGGAAGTTGAACGAATGAGAAACGAGGATTAATTATACGAACAAAAGTTCGATTTGAGAGGGGGGATTCAAAAAAGTAGGGTGAGCGCTTAGCTTTCAGCCTACTTTTTTGCTGCCTATGGATGCAGGATTATTTTGTGAATAGTTGCTTCTTCTACCTGTTCTCGAGTCCACAGCATGGGGTGGTACTGGCCCTCTAACCAGGGCCGGATCAAATCGTCGTAATTGGGGCTGGCGAGGTTCTCCGATTGGCCAGGAGGAACGATGACCATAGATTTCGAGAGATCGCCCATATCCACAATCTGGCGGAAGGTAGGCGACCAGGCGCGGTTGTCGTAGGGATCGGTGGGCAGCATGGCGGTCTGGCAAGGGGTATCGGTGTCGCCACCAATGGGGAAGGGTCCGCGGTTGAAGACCTGATCCAAAGGTTTCTGCAATCCTAGAGCGTGCTCGAAGTTGACCTGGTGGATCTTTCCCCAAGCCCAGTCATCGGGTTCAGGCCCCATGGTCTCTCTTAGCCAATCCAATGCAGCTTTTATGCTCTTGGTGATCACTTCATCCCTACCCCCAGCTTGCAGTACCCACCAGGAGTCGGGATCATCCAGCAAGCGCAACAGGATGACTGTATCCTGGCCATAGAACTCGTTGGAGTGCATCAACAGGGGATGAAAGCCTTCGCCCATCAAACGCATGCACAGCTCAGGCCCTAATCCCGGTTCTAGTAAATTGCGCGCCAGGGTATAGCGGATGACCTGGTAGAGTGTCCCAGGGATGCTCTCCGGGGATAAGAATCCATCCCACTCACGCAACAGCTTCAAGGCCGTCTGAACATCCGGTTCGGGATCAGTAATCCCTTCAAGACGTGTGACCAACTCCAATCCGGGAAGACACATGAAATCGACATGGAATTTGGCATGATCCCCTAAGGCTATCTTTTCCTGCCCTTCGATCAGTTCTGTCAAGCGCCGGGCGCGGTAGCCATTCATCCATTCTCGGCCCAGTTGATGGGGATAATCATCGGGGACGATCTTGTGGTTGCAAGTGACCAGAAAACCTTGCTCTGGGTTGAGGGCATGAGGCATCTCCTCGAAAGGCACTTCGCCAATCCATTCGTACTCACCCGTCCACCCTGGGACAGGCACGCTACCGTCACCCTTGGCACGTTGGGGCACCTTACCTGTGACCCAATAGCCGATATTATTTTCTACATCGGCGTAGGCTACATTGAGCTGGGGCGCTTCGATCAGGCGCAGGGCTTCTACAAAATCATCCCAACCCCTGGCCTCGTTGAGCTGCAGCCAACCATCGAAGACCCGGGCAGGCTGCAGCGCCATGGAGTTGACGGCCACCTTTTGTGCGGCGTGACCAAGCACATCCGTGATGATCGGGCCATGGCGAGTGACGATGACTTCCTCAATATGGGGCTCTTTACGTCCCTTTACAGGAATTGTTTCTGCGATGATCTCCGCATCATGCCATTCATCCTTGTAGAGATAGCGGTTGTGTGAATCGACCCGCTCGATGAAGAGGTCTTCGGCGTCGGTGAAGGCCAGGGTCACGCCCCAGGCAATGTGAGTGTTATGCCCGACCAAGACCAGCGGCGCGCCTGGCAGACTGACCCCCGTAGCATGAAGACCATCGCCTCCATTGAGATGAACTTCGTACCACAAGGAGGGCATGGAGAGGGCCAAATGCATGTCATTGCACAAGACGGCGTTACCGGTTTCACTGCGGGGCGGGGAAACCACCCAGGCATTGCTGCCTTTACCCCGCTCCAAGAAGGGGCCAGTCGATTTTCGTAATGAATCATCAGGGTCGAGAGCGTTGAATTCAATGCCCTTGGGGAGAGTGATGGGACTCTCAGCGGGGTAGTGAATCTCTAATTCGGCAGCGCGCTCTGCGCCGACCTTTTCGATGATTTCAGCCCTGATGAGCTCGCCCTGCCAGGCATGAGAGAGCTGCCAGATCATCACCCGTCCGAAGGCCATGCTATCTTCGGGTTTCCAGGGTTGGGGCTTGAACCCCAACAATGTGAACTCGACTGGCAATTTTGTTTTGGGATGCTCCAGGAAGGCGTTCACCCCCGCAGCATAGGCGCACATGCCTTCTTTCAACGCATCGCTGGCCAACTCCCAATCGGCACGACCCAGGCGGTCGAATCCAAAGGTGCGCGCTGTGCGGTCGGTGTCCAGGGCTAACTCGCCAAAAACTTCACTCAGAGTCCCTTGCGCCGTGCGGCGATTGAGCTCCATCTGGAAGAGGCGATCCTGAGCGTGGACAAATCCTTGTGCGAAGAGGGCATCTGCAAATGAACTTGCATAAACGTGAGGGATCCCCCATCGGTCGCGCATGATTTCAACCGGGGCTTCCAAACCAGAAATGCTGATCTCCCCATCGATCTGGGGCAGCCGTCGGCGGCTCATCCAGGTGAGAACGCTGCGGGCAAAAGATCCGAAGAATGTTTGATCGGTGGACATGAGCAATCTCCCTTCAAATTGACCCGGCGGATAATGAAGTCCGTATCAACACTTTACCACGAAGGCTCGTAGTCTCAAAGTGTTCGTTGTGATTTCGACCGTCATGACAAAGCATTTACCCTACGTTATAATCACTGGCAAAGGAGTAAATATTATGAATGACCTCAAACGCATCACCTTTAATCCCAATGTTATGGGGGGCAAACCCTGTATTCGTGGGATGCGTATCACTGTCGGAACGATTGTCGGTCTGATTGCTACAGGTCATACAATCGACGAGATTTTGGATGCATACCCCTACCTGGAAGAAGAGGATGTGCGTGAGGCTCTAGCATATGCAGCCTGGCGTGCAGAGGAAATCGAACTCCCCCTTGCATAGTCATGAAAATCTTGTTAGATATGAATCTGTCCCCAACCTGGGTGCAGGTTCTAGAACAAGAAGGATGGCCCACTCAACACTGGTCAAGCGTTGGTGATCCTCGTGCTACAGACCAAGAAATCATGGTATGGGCCAAATGTAATTCAGGTTCGAACGCAAGCTATCATGCCCAATCATTTGGGAAAACGCATTATCGCAATTTTGCAGGAACATCAAATGACATCACAAGAGGGGGCTTTGATCACAGTGGATGAAAATAAATCCCGGTTACGCATTTTGCCATTCCCATAATTGGAGAAAAATTGCCAAAGGCTTATCAATCACTAAACGCGTATATTGATTCTTGAGGAAACTATGACCACCCCCCTAATCGAATGTGTACCCAACTTTTCCGACGCCCGCCGTCCTGAAGTGATCCAGGCCATTAGCCAGATCATTGCCAGCGTGGAGGGCGTTCACGTATTAGATCATCACTCCGACGATGATCACAACCGCACGGTGATCACTTATGTGGGTTCGCCTGCCGGCGTCGAAGAGGCGGCTTTTCAAGCCATTGCCAAGGCCGCTGAGTTGATCGACATGACCCAGCACACCGGTGAGCATCCCCGCATCGGGGCTACCGATGTGTTTCCCTTCATCCCTATCTCCGGGGCGACCATGGACGACTGTGTGGAGATCGCTCGACGCCTGGGCAAGCGCGTCGGGGAAGAACTGAATATCCCTGTGTTTCTTTATGAAGAGGCCGCTCTGCGTCCCGACCGCACCCGCTTAGAGGTCATTCGCCGGGGCGAGTACGAAACGCTCAAAGACGCCATCGCCACAGACCCCTTGCGCGCTCCCGATTTTGGCCCAAAAGAACTGGGGACCGCAGGAGCGACGGTCATCGGAGCGCGTGAGTTTCTGATCGCCTACAACGTCTACCTGACCACAGATGATGTCGAGATCGCCAAGAAGATTGGCAAAACCATCCGGCACTCCTCGGGCGGGCTGCGCTATGTCAAAGGTATGGGGCTGCTGGTTGATGGGCGTGCCCAGGTCTCCATGAACCTGACCAACTTCCGCAAGACACCTATCGCCCTGGTGGTCGAGACCATCCGGCGTGAGGCCCAACGGTATGGCGTGGGCATCCATCACAGCGAACTGGTCGGCCTGATCCCCCAGGATGCGTTGGTCGACGCGGCGGTGTGGTATATGCAAATGGATCAGTTTGAGCCAGAGCAAATCCTCGAAAAGAAGTTATATTCTGCAATGTCAACGGTGGAACGTTCAAACGTTGAACGTGAAACGTTTTTAGATGAACTAGCGAACGGCCAACCTACACCTGGCGGCGGCTCGGCCTCAGCATACGCAGGGGCGATGGCAGCAGGATTGGTGTCCATGGTAGCGAGGCTGACCCTAGGCAAGAAGAAATACGCTCAGGTCGAAGAGCAAATGCAAGAGATCCTGGAAGAAGCTGAGGCCCTGCGCGCTGAATTAAACACCGCCGTAGAGCGCGACGCCAAGGCCTTCGAAGCCATTATGGCAGCTTTCAAGCTCTCCAAAGACAATCCAAACCGCACTCCTCAGATCCAGGAAGCTACCTTACATGCTGCTGAGATCCCTCTTGAAGTTGCCAGCCAGGCGGTGCGCGTCATGCAACTGGCTCTAGAAGTTGCCAGCCTCGGCAACGCCAATGCTATCACTGACGCCGGCAGCGGTGCGGCTATGGCGCAGGCCTCCTTGACTGGCGCGGGCTATAACATACGTATCAACGTACTGGGGCTGAAAGATGAGGGCGCAGTCGAGACTCTCTTGGGTGAACTTAAAACATTGGATGAGAAGGCAGCACAGATACAGGCCCAACTCAAAGAGCAGTTGATCGAGCGGGGAGGTTTGGCACTGTAATGGGAGTGTGGTTGAAAGTTGAAGGTTGGAAGTTAAAGGTTGGCTGGCTGTGCAAATCGATTGTTGTTGTGTTGTTCACAGGGCTTTCGGCTTGCACACCCCAAAATGCCGATCAATCGACACTCGACGCTGGACAGTTGACGATCCCCAGTGATCAGTCATCAGTATCCAATACCCAGTATCCAGTATCAAGTATCACCCCTTCTCCCCTGCCATCAAGCACCCAGACCCCTACAGCCACTCC
>CAZUSV010000040.1:0-33308 GCA_964622645.1 uncultured Anaerolineales bacterium | reverse complement strand
GCCTTGTTCTCTAATCGGCAGTTCGAGCTAGGCCTTGAACGGCTGGGGCAGGCGATCAGCGAACGAGACCCGTTAGACCTGATCGGCTCTGAAGTGGCGTTGATCGAAGTCTGGGCACAAAAGATCGTATCAACATCAGGAGAGACCCCATGACAGATACTTCCGTAAAATGGCGTGTAGCCACATATGCCAGAGTGTCTAGCTCAGAGCAGGCCGGGCATGAGCATTTCTCCATTGCAGCTCAATTCAATGAAATGCGGGAATATGCAGCTCAGCGTGATTGGAAGGTAGTGACTGAATTCGTTGATGAGGGTATTTCGGGGGAGAAGTGGGATCGGCCTGGCTTTGAAGCGATGCTGGTGATGGCTCAAGAGGAAGGCTTTGATGTACTTCTGGTGCATGAACTTTCCCGTCTATCCCGTTCACTGTTCCATACTCTGGAAATCTTCGACTTGTTAGGGCAATTTGGGTTAGGTTTTGCTTCGGTCAAGGATCCCAACTTCAATTTCGCTGATCCCACTCAGCGTTTGTTTCTGTCCATTTTGGCGGCGGTCAACCAGTATTACCTGGATATCTTGCGCATGCATATCCGCAAATCGAAGAGACAGCGCGCCAAAGCTGGGTTGTATAACGCTTCCAGCGTTCCCTTTGGCTATCGGATGGTGGGTGGGCCAAAGAATCCGCCGGTTGTTGTTTCCGAAGAAGTCCAGGCAGTGGAACTGGCTTTCGAGCAATATGCTGTTGGGAATACTTCCCACATGGAGATTGCCAACTTGCTCAATACCAAAGGCTATCACACCAGTCCATCGTCCAGGTTCCCGGAAGGGCGGCGATTTTCAAAGGACAATATTTCGGAGATGCTGCGCAATCCCTTCTACATGGGCAAGGTGGTCTATCGTATTCACTCGACAGGTGAAACTGAAGTATATGATGGTCAGCACGAAGCAATTGTAGAGCTGGAATTGTGGGAACGCTGCCAACAGGCAAGAGCTAAACGGCGCTCTAGTTCGCGGTCAGTGCAGAAACCCTACCGTGTTTATTTGCTATCCAATATGGCACGTTGTGATGTGTGTCAGCGCAATCTTCGCTGTCAGGGAGCTAGTGGGAAAACCTACTATCGGGAAATGTCTTACGAACGGGGATATCAGGATTGCCCTCACACCCGAGCAGGGACGCGTACGGAGCCAGTTGACCAGTACATTCATGCCCTGATCGAAGCGATCCAATTGCCTGAAGACTGGTTGGAAGATGTGTCCATGCAGGTCAATGATGACGAAGATCTCAATATCCTGAACATGCAGCGGAAGGAGTTGGAGGCTCGCAGAAGACGGCTCAAGGAGATGAAGATTGTTGGGGAGTTCGATGAAGACGCTGACCTGTATCAGAGTGAAATGACGCGTATCCGGCGCGAACTAGATAGTATTCCCGGCTACGACGAACTGGAAAACCTGCGGGCAATCGTGGCATCTATCGAGGACTTATCGGAAACTTGGGCCAGAGCGGAGCCAGCGGATCAGCGCGATTTGTTGCGTTTGATGTTCCGGAAAGTGATAGTAGATGTACCTCTGAAACGGGTGGTGGCAATTGTCCCCCAGGCAATATTTATCCCCATCTTGCGGCAGGTCCCCCTTCTACAAGAGCGCGATTTAGGGGTGTTTGTTCCGGTATGGTCGCCGGAGCATACGCGACGTGAGGGGAAAAAGCAAGTTATTACCATCCCCCAATTAGCGCCGATTACGATACTATCCGAAAGGTCGACTGCCGCTCCATTCCTCCTAGAAAACCCGATTGCTCCTCCACCTAAGGCGCGAATTGCTCCAGGGTTGAGCAGGGCTTTAGCGTTGTGTAAGAAAAGCGGGTTGGCGCCAAAAACACTGGTCCAGGCAATTTCGCCAGATCGTCTCTCGCTTCCTGCTGATTTGCGCAAGTGGCCGCAAGCTACGGAAGAGGACTTAACAATTGGAGAGATACTCGACCGTGAGCAGGATAGCGTTGATGTCCTGGCAACCCAATTCCTATTCTGGGATAATGTGCTGGCCACATTGCCTGAGAATACCGATGTACTGCTGAAACGGGTTCACACAAAATTGAGAGAGAAGGGCGTCTGGTATCTTCAGGAATTACTTCCGACAGATATGCCTGCGCATTGGCTTTACACGTATTTCCCGGCTGCGTGGCAATGGGCCAGGAAGAACACCTGGAATTTGTATACTTTGTACAATCAATTGAGGAGAGCGGATTTTACATCCCAGGTCAAGCGATATGTCTATTACCAACCTGTCCACCTGGGAGATGCACTGGAATTTGCAGAGCAGCGCTTGGGAAATCTCGTGTTATTGACGGATGATGATTATAAACAGGGGATCTTTCATTTGCAGCAAGCTGTGGAGGAGCATGGGCAGGAATATCTAATCGGATCGGAGGTAGCTCTTGCAGATGTGTGGACGCAGAAAAACAAGGGATAAACGAGTAGAATGATCTTCGATGATGGCGTTCGTACAGCCCCTGAGCATGGTGTTTATTAGAATCGCCAGGTATTACGAAAGTTATTGGCAGATTTTGGCTTGGTTTTGGGCCAATTGGCAAGTGGGTGGTTCGGACGAGGTATTTATACCTACGGGAACATGCCTGATTTCCGGTGGAGGAGCTCGTAGGGTACATAAACCTCAGTAGAGTCAAATCATAGGAAAAATGGATAGTTTTCAACATTTATGTTACAGAAAACTGAATTTCGATGGAATTTGAGCGATAAGAATGAAAAAAATTCTTCCAAGAAGGAGAAGTTGCCAATATTGCGCGCGAACAGGTCATCAAGAATAATGGCATAGAAATGTTGGGGAAACCAATATTTCAGTTTGGGAGAAAAGAAGAAGGTGTAGGTACTCGGTGATAATCGTTGATGATGCCACCGAGTATTTTTCGTGTATAAATCGTTCCTTTGGATGAAGGTTGCCACGGGGAAGGGGAGATGCGGTGCAAGGGAGCAAAGGTGCTGGGGTGATGGGGTCTCCCCCGCTCCCGTGCGCCATTGCTCCCTTGCACAATTGCTCACCAGGAGATTGTCGCTTCCAATAGGTGTGCCGGAACCTGGAACGTCTGCGATACGCTCTGCCCGTCGTGCTGGGTAGTAGTGACGAGAACGTTGTATGCGCCGGGATCTTGCGGGTCGAAGTGGAAGCGCAAAGTGGCATTTGATCCTAGCGATACCGAAGGCGATGGATGCAGTGGATAGCTGCCCAAGACGCGCGCCCCCGGATAGGCCTTTTGCAGTTCACCCTGGATGCGGGCGATGGCTTCGGGGGATAGCGCAACCTCGTTCAGTTGAAATACCGTGATCATGCCGCGGGGATCACCGGGACAGCTATTGATCTTGCTCCCACCCTGGGCTGTGATGGTTACATCCACGCCTATTTCATCCGGGTCTTGGCCCAGCACCAGCGGGTACTGCGGGGTATATCCGTCCATGCTCAAGGTGGGGGCGTGATAGTGGGGAACGCAGGCCGTTGGTGCGGGCGCGCTGCTGCGGCGTGGCGACGGCTCCTCTTCTTCTTCGTCATTTCGTTTTGGTTGTTCTGGTTGTTGGAATATATTAGATGCTTGTTCAGGCTCTGGTGTGGGTCTAATTGGCCGCCGCATTGCACACATGCACAGGTTTTCATCCCCTCTCATCCTAAGCGCCTTTACATTATTAAATTGTTGGGCTACTACGATTACCAATAGGATTACCGCCGATACATATAACCATGTCCGGGTTTTCGTTTTCATAATTCTCTCCTTATGGTGCGACAACTTGAACTTGGAATGATTGGCCGCCAATTGTGATATTCCAATCGCCAGCGGGGTCGCCGCTCTCGGTGGAGAGCGACACAATCACCAGGCCATCGGCCATCACGTCCGCATTACCAAGCAGCAGTATGTCGCCCGCATTGGATATGCTGTATTCTGTCTGGTAGTTGCTGTCTTGATAGGTCTCTTTATTAAAGCCGCTGCACCAGGCCACGAACGCGCCCCCAAGCTGGATCAGGGATGGCGGATAGGTGCCGCAGCCAAATTGCGCAGGCTGTGAGATATATGCGTAGTCAATGTTGAATGTGTAGGTTTGGATCACTCCCGGACTGCTCCGCACCCGGAAAGTGATTTCTCCTTGAGGGTACGCACCCTCATCGGTAGGTGTATGTTGTACGTAGTGATAGATGACGGCCTCGCCGGGCGCAGTGGTTTCGGTCGTGGCTGATTTGATGATCCCTTGGATCTCGTGTATGGCGCTGACAGACAGAACTTCACCAGGCTGGAGCCCTTCTGCGAAGACGATCACCTGCTGATCTGGGCCATAGGTGCGGCCTTGATGCGTTTCGGTGATAATGGGGATTTGTGCGCTCTCAGCGGGAGCAGTATCAGTCGTAGTTGCTCCAGGGGGAGGTCAACATTTGTTGATACAGGGTCAGCATGCACTTTAGCTGCGCCAGTTTCGGAGGGAACGACATCTGATGCAGTGCCGGAAATCACTCCGCAGGCAGAGAGCAGTCCGACCAGGGCAATGAGGAAATATGGGCGTATCCGAAATAGCTTCATAGCGGCTCCTTATGGAAAAACAAGATGAAATAGATTGAGGCCATCCCCGTGGTGGGAATGAGCCAATATGGGGTAGAAAATCAATGGTTCCAGGCCAGGTGTTCAGTCAGAGCCGCCAAACCACCTATCCAGCGGTATCGCTGCCACAGCAGTCCCAGGGCGATCTGTGGCGGGGTAAGTAGTATCAAACGCAACAAAACCTGGTGGATGTTTTCGGCCAGAAATACTTCTTCCACAGCAACAATGCCTAGCGATGCACTGATACCGCCAAACGGCATCGCTGCAGCCCCGCGGCCTAGCTCTTGAAGTACAACTCCCCACAAACCAGGTAGATTGGTAAAGAATACCAATACGGTGGCTGCCCCAGATAGGGACATGCCAAGCAAAAAACGGAGGATTATACATTGTTTTGTGGACATAAATTGCTTAAAACAAAAAGCGCCCTGATCTGGGCGGGAAATCTTGCGGCCGATTCTATTGAGCAGCAAGACGGGGGACTCCCGTAAGATAGGACAATACGAAAGGGATTGTACTCATCCCCCACCAGTTTTGTCAAGGAAAAAATTAGCGGAGAGAATAGATTGTGTATTATGAGAGCGTGCTGAAGCAGCCTGAAAAAATCATTGATCTGCCAAGTGCAAAGAGCGGGAAGAAATGCCGTTGGTGCTGAGCAAGGATGAAGTTCAGCACCTTTTGCAATCTGCTGATAATTCGAAATGCGAAACGTTTCTAACTCTGGTTTATTCTGCTTGATTGAGAACAAGTGAGGCAGTTCAACTGAGTATTGATGACAGACAATAAGAGGCAGCAGATTGCTCTCATAAGCCAGTAACATGTATTCTCTAATTTTGTCATCTCCCAACACAATTCAGCTTTTGCTGTATAATCACACCACTAATACGGCACATTTCTTCCGGCTGAAATTGCATGAACAAACCATCGAAATTCTCAAATATTCCATAGCCTGCGCGAAGGATTCGTAATCAATGTCTGTAAACATAATGATCGTTGATGATGATGCTCTTTTACGTCGCAGCCTAAGTTATCAACTGAATCAAGCTGGATATCGGGCGACACCCGCCGCAAGCGCCGAAGCCGCATTAAACATTGCTCGGAGGGAACCTCCCGATTTAATATTGCTCGATATTGGCCTACCAGGTATGGATGGGCTGGAAGCGCTGCGTCATTTTGATGATCAGATTGATGCGCCGATCATTTTTGTTACCGCGCGCAGACGAGAATTAGATGAGGCATTGGGGTTGGAGTTAGGTGCAGATGACTATATAACAAAACCTTTTGATACTAGTGTACTCCTGGCTCGTATAAAGGCAGTGCTTCGCCGTTCGCGACGAACCATATCGAAATCAACAGAAACGGAAGAGTCATTTTCAGTGGGTGATATCTCAATTGATCCCGGGGCACACACCGTCATGGTAAAAGGGATAATGGTTGAACTTACGCCCATAGAGTTCAAATTACTCCATACATTGGCACTCGAAGTAGGGCAAATTTTGTCATCTGATGATTTGCTCACCCTTGTGTGGGGAGCAGAATATATCGGACAACCTCAAGTGGTTTATGTGCATCTACGCGGGCTGCGCAAGAAAATCGAAGAAAACCCGAACCGGCCCCGTCGGATTATTACTGTTAGAGGGGTAGGATATAAATTGATATCGCAGGAGAATGTTTGATGCGTACATTGCGCACCCGCCTCATCCTAAGCCATACGCTTCCCTTGCTAGTCATCTTGTTGCTTGCAGGGTTGGCCCTGGATTATGTGGTGGAAACACAGATTTTGCTCCCAGGTTTTGCCGAAGAGTTATCCAATGAGGCAAAACTCCTGACTGAGATGGTATCTCATCGGCCTGATCTATGGCATGATCCCAATAGTTCCCAGGCATTTTTAGATGGTCTTGAGCCCATTCTTGGCCCATATGTAACATTCTTAGATCCCCAAGGAGAATTATTGGCGTCAACTGATCCATACCTTTTGGAATTAGCTGTAACGTCGGCAGAAAAACTTGCCGAGGTGCGAGCAGGGGATATTTTAATTAAAACAACATACAGTCGCCAAATAGAAGCCAGCGTAGTTGATGTATTCGTGCCAGTCGAAGGAACGGATAAGGATATCATTGGTGTGATTCGGATGACCTATCACCTTGAAAATGTATACAACCAATTTCTGGCTCTCCGCCGTGTGATAATTGGAGTTCTAAGCATTGGTATTCTTTTTGGAGCGAGTGTTGCGCTTCTATTAGCATTAAACTTGAGTGAATCCCTCCAAAAAATCAACCTTTCAATTCGCCAGCTGGCAGCTGGCGAAGATGTAGTTTTTCCAATTGAGCGTGGGCCAATAGAAATCCGAAACCTGATGCGAACGGTAAATTCACTTGTCTCTCGGGTACAAACCATGGAAAACACCAGACGAAAACTACTCGCAAACCTGGTGCACGAATTAGGTCGTCCTTTGGGTGCTCTGCTGCCTGCTGTACAGGCCCTCCAATCTGGAGCGGCACAAAACGAAGATCTGGCAAGAGACCTTTTGGCGGGGATGGAAGATGAAATCAGAATTCTGCGCCGATTGCTAAATGATCTGACAGGTTTATATGACCAGTTTGCTGGGGCATTTGTACTGGAACTTCAGAGAATCAACTTGATTGAGTGGTTGCCTGGGTTGATTCACAATCAGCAAGATGCCGCTCGGGTAAAAGGGATAACTTGGCATAGCGATATCAGTGGTGATTTGCCAGAAGTTGAAGCCGACCCAGACCGTCTAGCGCAGGCAATCGGAAACTTGGTTGATAACGCTATTAAATTTACGCCGTCTGCAGGTATGATTACTTTTAGTGCGGGTTTACAAGAGAACGATGTTTGGATACAAGTACAAGACACGGGGCCAGGAATTCCAGTTGAAGACCAGGAATTTGTTTTCACAGCATTTTATAGAGGCCGTACTGAAACACGATTCCCACAAGGTATGGGTTTGGGATTAAGTATTGCGCGTGATTTAGTCACAGCCCATGGGGGACGTTTAGAATTTGAAAGCGAGTCTAATATTGGCAGCTGTTTCATAATCTGGCTACCATTACCCCACGGGAAAAAATAGCAAAACCGATTATTGATAATCAGAAATACCCAACAACCTTAAGGTCAACTTAAGGTTGTTTTTAGTTTGTCATAAGGACGCTGAAAGGAAGCTAAGGTATCCTGTTGGCGTAACAACAATAATCATTTTATTCATGTGGGTCTATGACAAACCAATGGAGCACAACTTTCCGCTATTGGATCCTCACAGTGCTGACAATCTTGTTAGCGGTTGTGATCTGGTTTGGGCGCGAGTTGATCAATCCGCTGGTAATCGGTGCGCTGTTGGCTTTTGTGCTGAACCCGGCGATTCGATTTCTGACACACCGTACGCGGATGTCGCGCTCCCGGGCGGCGGCCATCGTACTCTTCACCGGGTTAGGAGGGCTTATTGCCCTATCAGCCTTGATGGTACCGAGACTCATTGCTGAAATCCAATTTTTATTGATTGATATACAAGAGATACTCGCTCATGCCCAGGAAACACTCTCGCAACCGGTGGTTATTCTGGATTGGGTGTTTCATTTCGAACATTTGATGCCAGACCTCACCCGACTATTCTCTGAACAAATTACTGCTATTCCCGAAAACGCTTTTCATCTTTTAGAAGCTACCAGCAAAAATCTGATTTGGGGTTTGGTCATCGTTGCAACTGTGTTTTATCTGTTGCGAGATTGGTCAAGGTTGCGGGATTGGCTATTTAAACTAACGCCAGAGCCTTATCAAACAGATGCTCATCATATTTACCATGAAATCAGACAAATCTGGCAGGGGTATCTCCGGGGAAATCTGGCCCTGATGGTTATCGTTGGGCTCATGTTCACGCTGGCCTGGTTTGCCATTGGTCTCCCTGGGGCATTGATCCTGGGGTTTGTAACAGGCGTTCTAACGATTATTCCCGATCTCGGCCCAGCCATTGCCGCTGCCCTGGCTGCGGTAGTGGCTTTGTTCGAAGGCTCTACATTTTTGAATATCTCAAATTTTTGGTTTGCGTTGCTGGTGATTGGGATATACCTACTCTTGATCAATATCAAGGGCATATGGATACGGCCGCGTATCTTTGCCCGCAGCGTGCATATGCATGATGGGGTCGTTTTTATCGCCATTATGGCCGCGGTGGTTTTGCAGGGTATTGTAAGTGCACTGGTCATTGTGCCGGTGTTGGCCTCTGTTGGGGTTTTAGGACGCTATATCTATCACCAGTTGGTGGGATCATCACCAGGGCTTCTAGATAAATCGGGAGAGACCACCATAGAAGAATGCGAGAATGCTTCGTAGTATCTGCCAACATAGTTTGTGATTAAGGCAACTCAAAGTCATGGAGTTAGAAATGACAGACCTTGTTGAAATTCTTTTGGTTATCGGTGCTGCAATCCTGGCAGCCGTTGTAATTGTTGGTTTCTTTGCAGTGCGGCACCACATTCAAAGATGCATGATGAATAAATATGAAGATCAATGATTAACTTATTAGATTTTGAGCCCTGGTGGCGCTTTGGTATCGCGTTGCTGATTGGGGCACTGCTTGGTCTGGAGCGTGAGTTCATCCAGCAAAAAGAAGATGCCCCGGATTTTGCTGGGATACGCACTTATTCTTTGATTGCACTATTAGGCTCTGTTGCAGCGTTCCTTGTTGCAGATTTTGGTTTATTGCCGATAGGGTTGTCGCTAGGAGGGCTGATCTTGCTGATTGTGGTGAGCTACCAGAACACGCTTACGCGTCGCAAAGAGGAGACGGGCATCACCACAGAGGTGGCAGTCATGTTAGCTTTCTTATTTGGGGTAATGGTGATGGGTGACCAGGGAAAAATCGCCATTGCTCTGGCGGTGCTTACCTCACTCTTGCTGGCCCTGAAAGGGAGGCTGCATGGCGTCATCCGGCAAATGAGCGATGAAGACTTGCGCGTTACCCTTCAATTTGCCCTGGTGGCAGCAGTCGTTTTACCTCTGCTACCTGACCGGGCTATTGACCCCTTGGGGTTACTCAATCTTTTTCAAGTATGGTTGATGGTTGTATTTGTCTCTGGAATCGGATTTAGCGGATACGTATTGATGAAAGTGATGGGTGCTTCTCAGGGCATCAACTTGACTGGCATTTTGGGCGGTCTGGCTAGCAGCACAGCAACGACGATCAGTTTCTCAACGGCCAGTCGAGAAAACCCGGCTCTATCATCTCACTACGCGCGGGGAGTGGTTTTGGCTTCCAGCGTGATGTTTCCTCGGATATTGCTGCTTGCATTGGTGATCCACCCGCCACTTCTGCAGATGGTAAGTATCCCTCTTACTACAATGTTTGTGGCCGGGTTAGCAATCATACTTATACTTCAGCGGCAAAACTTGGAAGATAAACACGATCTTGAGCAAGCTTTTACTCTGGGACATCCACTCAAACTATCTACTGCTATTAAATTTGGATTGTTGTTTGCGATAGTGTTGCTCATCATCGAGTTTGCGCAATTATCCTTTGGCTCCATCGGGGTTTATTTTGCCAGTGCTATTGCGGGCTTGACAGATGTGGATGCCATCACGCTCAGCGTATCCCGTCTGGCGAGTAACGCGCAGTTGGATCTCCAGGTGGCCGGTATCGCTGTCATTATCGCCGCGCTCATGAACACGATCGCCAAGGGCGCAATCGTATATTTTTCAGGCTCACAAGAATTGCGTCGGACCGTAATTCGTTCTTTCGCAGTAATTTTTCTTGTTGGGCTTATAAGCAATATGTTGATGCTGTGGTTGGCTTAGGGTATCGAGTGCAGATATTCTAACTTTGACTTAGCGGTATCCGCAAGAAAAAAGGATGTCAAGATTTTGACACAAGAAAACCCGTTTGTCCTGTTAATTCTAGCCATTCTAGTAAAAGCGAATAAAGGGCAAAATTCATGACATCTGAAATTGCCCTCACTTTAGCCATCATCGTTGGCGCTTTGATCGTGTTTGGTACTGAAAAATTTCGCGTGGATGTTGTCGCCCTTCTGGTGCTGATAACCGTTGGTCTGACAGGTCTGGTCGGCCCGAAGGAAGTCTTTGCAGGGTTTTCTAATTCGGCGGTCATTACCGTATGGGCAGTTTATATCGTTTCGGGGGGGTTGTTCAAGACTGGCGTTGCCGACATTCTGGGGAAGTTCATCCTGCGGCTATCGGGAAATAGTGAGGTGCGCCTGATCACAGTCATCATGTTGACCTGTGGCTTGATGTCCGCATTTATGAACAATGTTGGGGCAACCGCGATGTTGTTACCGGCTGTTGTCAGCGTAGCGAAGCAAACCAAAATTCCGGTCTCGAAGCTCCTGATCCCACTCTCGTTCTCGTCTCTGCTGGGGGGCAAAATAACCTTGATCGGTACACCGGCCAATATCCTGGCAGCCAGCATCGTTGCTGAGAACGGTCTCCCTACTTTTAGTTTTTTTGACTTTATGCCAATCGGTTTGGTAGTTTTAGCTACGGGTATTTTGTATATGGTCTTCATTGGACGACACTTGCTTCCCGTTCGGCAAACTCCAGGAAATGCACAGGCAAAAGAGGAGTTACGCAAATTCATCAGTGAAATACGTGTCTTGCCGAATGGGAAGTTGGTAGGCTGTACTCTGTTGGATTCTAAACTAGGTGCAGCTTACAACTTGACAGTCATTGCTATGGTGCGAGGCAATAAAACCATCACAAAATTGATGCGTGACACGCGCATTCAACCTGATGATATTTTATTGATCGAAGGTCCCACCGAAAACCTGTTGCGTGCAGGAAAAGAATTAGGGCTGGAAATCGCTAACAAAAACAAAGAACATGCTGAATTGGACAAACTTAGCGAAAAAGAGATTGGCATTGTGGAAGCCACTCTGGCGCCGCGTTCATCTGTGGAAAACCGCAGCCTGCGTTCGCTGAATTTCCGCGAGCATTACGGTTTTACGGCACTGGCGATTCGACGGCAGGGTGAGATTATCACCGAACGTTTGAGCGATTTAGATTTGAAGTTTGGCGACGACTTGATACTCCAGGGTCCGCGCCGTCGCGTATCTGCTTTGGAGGCAAAAAACGATTTTTTGGTTTTAGAGCCACTCAAAATCCATGAAGACCGTCGCCGCAAGATGCCTATCGCAGTTGGGTTGATGCTGCTCGTAATTGGATTGGTCTTATTTGCGGGTATTGACATCTCCCTGGCAATGGTGATGGGAGCGGCGGGAATGGTTATTTCCCGTTGCCTGAGTATGGATGAAGCTTATGCCAGTATCGACTGGCGCACCGTTTTCCTGGTAGCTGGTATGTTGCCATTGGGGACAGCGATGGAAACAACCGGGACAGCCAGATATATCGCTGACCTGATGTTGGACGCTATTGGTGGAATGGGACCGATGGCAGCGTTGGCCGGTATCTATTTATTGGCCGCGTTGATTACTCAGCCCATGTCCAATGCAGCGGCGATGGTGCTGGTGGTTCCGATAGCGCTTGATACGGCAATGAGTCTGGGCGCAAATCACCTGACATTTACCTTGGCTGTTGTCATTGGGGCAGCAACCAGTTTCCTGACACCAGTTGGTCACAAGGCTAACGTGTTGGTTTTCGGTCCTGGTGGCTATAAATTCTTCGATTATGCTCGTGTTGGTGCACTACTAACTGTTTTCCTGTTCATCGCCACCATGATTTCTCTGCCGATCTTCTACCCACTTTTTCCCTGACCTATGAACCGACTTATTTCCATTTCCAATAAAGATGACATATTCCCAGAGTACCATGATACTCCGCTTGGGCTTTTAGTGGCTCCCATGTTCTATCTATTAGAAGACAAATCTCTTTATTTACTAGGTGAAAATGACTCTGCAATATAGTGTTATTCCCCCTGCACACCACGCCTTCCACGGTGATAATCTGGCTAACAAATGGCTGGACGACCCATTAAATTGATGGAGAAAAGATGAATATTTTGATATATGTTTCCCAAAAAAGCAATTCGAAGTCAGCGGTTTGTTTCGGCGGGTTACTTGCCCGGCAAATCCAGGCAGATGTCACCTTGCTCACTGTAATTGATGATGCAAGAAATCTCGATGAAGGTTATCGAACCCTGGACACAGCAGGATGGTGGATTTCTGACTTTGATGCCACCACGTCAGTTCGCTTCGGGACAGAAATTGAGGGAATCATGGAGGAAATTGATGCTGGGATATATGATCTGGTTGTGCTCAAAGCGCGCCAGGCAATCCGACTGATAGATCGAAAGTGCAATAAAGTTGATCGTCGGATTGCAAAACAAGTGCCCAATTCCGTATTGGTGGTGAAACAGGGGAGGCCAACCCTGAACCGAATTCTGATTTGCACCTTTGGTCAGGAGATTGCCGAACCAGTTATCGAGATGGGCGCGCGCATAACTCAATCCGCTCAAGCCCAAGCGACATTACTTTATGTGACTGGCCCGGTTCCAAGCATGTGTCCCGGCATCATAAGAATGGAAGAAACTCTTCCCGATTTGCTCCAAACTGTAACTCCCGTAGCGCAAAATCTGCATTGTGGTGTCAAAATTTTGGCACACCATCAAGTCGAAGCAGAGTTGGAGTTACGCCATGGTTCTGTCCCTGACGAAATACTGAGAGAAGCTCATTTAGGTGATTACGATTTGATTGTTCTCGGTGCATCGAAAACCTCCATCGAGTTGTCTGGATTGTGGTTAGGTGATGTTGCGCAATATCTTGTAGACAAGGCACAATGCCCGGTTCTTGTGGTTCGCTGATCATATTTTCCTAAATAAAAGGATTAAAACAAATGTTGACCAAAAATAATACAAACCAATCCAGTACTTGCCCTCGGTGTGGATTATCTGGAAAATTCAAAGAAGTACAAAAGCGTACGTATTTTCCGCCCATGACAAAGCAGAAGATTATTGCCCGGCTCACTCGTTGCCCTCATTGCAATGAAATGGTAGGCACGGTATCTAAGATCCAGCCAAGTAAGGAGAGTGGAGAAGATGTATAAGCGTATATTGCTACCTCTTAATGGTTCTCTAGTTGCCGAAGGAGCCTTGTCCCATGCTATTGTTCTGGCCAAGCATTTTCGAGCAGAATTGATTCTACTTAGGGTTATTCCGCCTCTGCCTGGGAAGCTCCACTTGTATCCTGAAGCCCACAGAAAAATCGAAGAGATGAATCGTGAAGCAGCTGTCGAGTATTTAGATCGCGTCGCCCGTAATATTCAGGAGAGCGGTATTCCAACAAGAGTGGGAATAATAGATGGTCATCCTCATAAAGAAATTGTACACTTCGCTGAATCAGAACAAGTAAATGTAATTGTGATGTGTACTCGTGGCCATTCAGGCATAAGTAGGTTGTTGGTGGGCAGCATTGCAGACCGTGTGGGGCGTAAGGTCAACCTTCCATTGCTTTTAATTCGTGCCCAAAAGGATATTCAGGATGGAGAATGAATTTCGCTATAAGATGAAATTCCCACCTTGCATAGAAGATGGAATGAACTATAGGATGAAATAAATGTACAAAAGAATTTTACTCACCCTGGATGGATCCCCTCTCTCAGAACAGGCTTTGTTACATGCCGTAGCCCTGGCTGAACGCTTTTATGCCGAATTAGTTCTGTTGAAAGTTCTGGTACCCCTGGCCAGCAATCTAAACTTACCACCTGGTGCAGTGAAAAGAGCGGAGGCTGCAACAAAGGAATTGGCAAGTGAATATTTGGACCGGGTTGCCGCCCACGTTCACAAACCAGATATTCGCGCAACTCCCGTTATCGTGACGGGTCGTCCGCATGAAGAAATCATTCGTTTCGCCGAAACAGAGCAAGTGGATATTGTTGTGATGTGCACACGCGGCCATTCTGGCGTGAGCCGCTGGTTGATGGGCAGTGTTGCTGACCGCGTGGCGCGCAGCGTCAACATCCCGGTGCTGCTGGTGCGTGCCCAAAAGGACCGGGATGGCATCGAATAATCAACAGAAAAAGAAGCGCTGTCCCCATTGCCAGATGATGGTCATCTTTGACGAAATTCACACCCATCAGAAATTGAAAATTGGACAACCGAAGGTAAAAGTTGCTGTATTTCGCTGCCCAGCATGCAAGAAAATTACAGGATCTATTGCCCCCGTAGTTGATCAGAGAAATAAGACATGAATAAGATTTTTCTTTCCCCAGCTACCACCCTGCTTGCTCCGCCCGCAATTTTTCACACCCCCACAGGGGAATGGGTCTCACTACCCAATTTGGACTCCATTGTGGACTATCTGGTAGCTACTTTGTGGGATCAAGCAATGGAACCAGAAAATTGGCAGGCTGCCCGGCTCTCCCCAGCTGCATATATCTATCGCGAGCAAACAACCGGCTGGGCAACCGTGGCAAAGTTTTATACAGTCAAGACCGGGGCTGATGCAAAAAGACACGCTGCCCGCGAGTATCAGTGTATCCAACAAACCTGGGAAGTTGGAATCACAGAAAATAATATGCGTGCTGTTCACCCCTTGGGTCTATGGCAAGGTGTGCTATTTCTGGAATATGTGGATGGGCTTACTCTGGAAGATAAGATCGCTATTCGCAGAAGTCAACCGGGTGAACTTTCACATATTCTTGAAAATTTGGGCAGATTTCTTGCGAGCCTTCACGCAAGGACCCTGCAACATGAGATCAGACATGATTTTGGAGAGGCTGCTGATTATGCTTACAAATTGGTCGATAATCTTGCCCGGCATGGAGTCCTTCAGAATAACCCGATTGCACAAAATGGAATTGGACGGTTGATCGAAAAGTGGGCCATAGACCCGGTTATGTGGGATTTCGAGCCGGCCCAAAACCATGGCGATGCGACGACGAGCAACTTTATATTTACACAAGACGGAGATGGTGTAGCGATTGATTGGGAACGCAGCAAATTCGCTGATCCTGCCGCAGATCTTGGCCGTTTGATGGCTGAAATTACTCATAGTGTTGAAAGCCATGGCGGTAATGTTTCTGAGGCTCTTGGATTGACCCAGCAACTAATCAATGAGTATTGCAATCATCTCCCATCCACCTGGAATACCGAAGCACTACTCCGTCGTTCGCGATTTTATCAGGCCACGAGTACACTGCGGATTGCTCGCAATGGTTGGTTATCTCGCAAGGACCGTATGGCGTTGATAATACAGGCGTTGGCATTACTTTCATAAAGTATGCTGATCAGGTTGAAATCTATGAAATTTGTTTGAAAGATGATGTGATGTCAGAAATTTTTATTGACCCAGGCCCAAAATTGATTGCTCTGTCCATGATTACCTTTTTAGGATTTTTGTCCTGGGGATTTTGGCGATATCGAAAGTATCAGAAAAAAAATGCTCATTTTGAATGGAGCGATGCCATCTTGATCGGTTTCTTACTTTTTATGTCTTTCACTTTGGGAATTGTTTTGACATATTTTTCATTCTATGCGGTTCCTTGAGTACAGAACCCAGTGTCTTAACGACCTGCCAATGATCCGCAAATAGCGAGGCTACATTTTGGGCAAAAAATGGCAAAAATCAATTGGCGTGTTTAGCATTCGTGTTCTCCAAATCAGCGCAGTTTTGGGGATACTTATTTGTGTCGGACAGATCGTTTTGGGTTATGCCCCCGCCCCAGACCTTGTCGATATGGTGGCTCTGGTAGTTCTTTTTCTGCTAGGGTTGTGGGTTTTGGCCTTGAATTGGCTGATATTCGAGTGGAATCGTATCGACAAAGAATGATGCAAGGATCAGAAGTATCGCTTTGATCCCTATTGAACGGAACCCAGAAAGAAATACTTGTTAGTTTTGTAATAACACGCCCATTTGTATAGTTGGGCTTTTACGGAGATTACTATTATGACTGAATGGTATCGAACGAACACAGAGGATACCTTGATTATCCTGAAGACAGATCCCGAACAAGGGCTTTCCTCATCAGAAGGGCAGCTTCGCCTGGTTGAGCATGGACCCAATGAACTGGTCGAACGCGGGCTGAAAAGCCCCTGGCTGATCCTTTGGGAGCAGTTGACCGCCGTCATGGTGGTGATTCTGATCATCGCCGCAGTGATCTCAGCCCTGATGGGTGATTACAAAGACGCCATTGCGATTGCCTCGATTGTGATTATGAACGCCGTTTTGGGTTTCACCCAGGAATATCGCGCCGAAAAGGCCATCGCCGCCCTCAAAAAACTGGCTGTGCCGCTGGTGCGCGTCCGCCGTGATGGGCAGGTGCGGGAAATCTCCGCCCGGGATTTAGTCCATGGGGATATTTTGCTGCTCGAAGCGGGGAATGCCGTTCCGGCCGACGCCCGCCTGATCGAGTACGCCAATCTGCGTACGCAGGAAGCTGCCCTGACCGGCGAATCGGAGCCGGTAGAAAAGCAGGAAGCTGTCTTGCACGGCGACAAACTAGCTCTGGGTGACCGTTGTAACATGGTCTATATGGGCACTACTATCACCTATGGGCGTGGTACCGCGGTAGTTACCGAAACCGGCATGAACACCGAACTGGGAAAAATCGCCGAGATGATCCAAACCGTGGAGCGCGAGCCAACCCCATTGCAGCGCCGCTTAGATCAGTTGGGCCGCGGCTTGGCTGTTGCCTCGCTGGTCATCGTTGGCATCGTCTTCGCACTGGGATTATTACGGGGCGAAGATGTGCGCCTGATGTTCCTGACAGCTATCAGCATGGCCGTGGCTGCTATCCCTGAAGGCCTGCCTGCAGTGGTAACCATTGCCCTGGCCTTGGGTGCACAGCGCATGCTCAAACGCCAATCCTTGATCCGCAAGCTACCCGCGGTGGAAACTTTGGGTTCGGTAGATGTGATCTGCTCCGATAAGACCGGCACCCTGACCGAAAACCGCATGACGGTCACAACCCTGGATGTGATGGGTGAGACCATGACGTTTGACGCGCTCTTGCGCCGCGGCGTACCAGTACTGGATGCAGAACTGGCCGGGAGCGAAAAACCGCAGGTACGTAGCCTGGGATTGCTGCTAAAGGCTTCGGTCTTGTGCAATGACGCTCTGCTCGAAAGAACTCAGGATAACGGCGATTACTTCCGCGCCCTGGGCGACCCCACCGAAGGCGCGCTGGTAGTGGCTGCTGCCCAGCTAGGAATGCTCAAGCCCGATCTGGAAATTCGCTGGCCGCGTGTAGCCGAAGCGCCTTTCACTTCTGAACGTAAACGCATGACCACAATTCACCGCATGGATGTGCTGCCAGAGCAAACCGAGGCCCCCTGGCGGGACGCCCCTTACGTAGCCTTCGGGAAAGGGTCGGTAGATGGGCTGCTGGAAATCACATCACAGATTTGGTCCGGCGGTCAGGCCGTTCCCCTGACCGATGATTTGCGCCAGCGCATTCTGGATGCCAACGACTCCCTGGCCCAGGATGGTAAACGCGTATTAGGCGTGGTCTTCCGCCCTTTGGCTGATGTTCCGGAAAAGATGGATGAAAATGTCCTCGAACAAGATGTCACCTTCATCGGGCTGGTCGGCATGATCGACCCGCCACGGCCTGAAGTCAAAGAAGCCGTGCAAACCTGTAAAACCGCCGGCATCCGCCCGATTATGATCACCGGTGACCATCCGCTCACTGCCCAAAGCATCGCCCGGGAGTTGGGCATCAGTAGCGGGGATGAACGCGTTGTCACCGGGCAAGCATTGGAAACCTTTTCCGATAAAGAATTGGAAGAAGTGGTAAAAAACACCGCGGTCTTTGCTCGCGTTTCACCCGAACACAAACTCAGAATCGTGACTGCCCTGCAAAACCTGGGGCATATCGCCGCTATGACCGGCGATGGCGTCAACGATGCCCCGGCGCTCAAAAAGGCCGATATCGGCGTTGCCATGGGCATCACCGGCACCGATGTTTCCAAAGAAGCCGCCGATATGGTGCTGCTGGATGACAACTTTGCCACAATTGTGGCCGCCGTTAAAGAAGGCCGCACGATATACGATAATATCCGCAAGTTCATCAAATACACAATGACTTCAAACTCCGGCGAGATCTGGGTTATGTTGCTGGCCCCTTTCCTGGGGATGCCCCTGCCCCTGTTGCCCTTGCAAATCCTGTGGGTCAACCTGGTCACCGACGGGCTGCCTGGCCTGGCGTTATCGGTGGAACCCTCCGAGCCGGGTGTGATGCACCGCAAGCCCTTCCACCCCAATGAGAACATCTTTGGGCGCGGCATGGGGCGGCACATCCTTTGGGTGGGACTGCTGATGGGCTTTGTGTCCCTAGGAATGGGCTGGTGGGCCTGGAGCACCGGTCGCCACGACTGGCAGACGATGGTGTTTACCACGTTGACTCTCTCTCAAATGGGCAATGCCCTGGCCATCCGCTCCGGGCGGGAATCCCTCTTTAAACTCGGTTGGTTCACCAATAAGGCCCTGCTAGGCGCGGTGTTGCTGACCTTTGTGCTGCAAATGGCTGTCGTATACGTTCCCACACTACAAAATATTTTTAAGACTGTACCCCTGCCGCCACTTGACCTGGCCATTAGTCTCGCCCTGAGTACGGTAGTTTTTTGGGGCGTGGAACTGGAAAAATGGTTCCTGCGTTGGCGGCAGGGGTAAGGTGATCTGCGATGAACCAACTAATACCCATAAGAAAAACTGATGAACTTCCCCCTAAATACAAGGATACGCCTATGGGTTATCTTTTGGCGTACCACAATCTCGGCCGCCCTTTCGATACTTTTACAGACGCGCAACTATTGATCGGCATGTGCATGGATCACCGTAAGCGGCTACGCATTCCAGAAAACTTTGCCTACATTATCCGCACCGGCGGGGGCAATCTGCGGCAGAACGAATTCCAGATCGCTTACGCCCTGGCAGTGGGAGGCGTGACAGCGATGGCCCTCATCGGACACACCCAGTGCGGCATGGTGAACCTGAACGCCCGGCGCGGGAAATTCATCTATGGTCTTGCCGAGATTTCCGGTTGGGAAGTAGAAAGGGCTGAAGAATTTTATTTAAGTTTTGCGCCCCAGTTCGAAATTGGTAACGAAGTGGAGTTTGTAGTGAGCCAAGCAAATCATTTGCGCACCAGTTTTCCCAATACGCTCATCATTCCGCTGCTCTACCGGGTAGAAGATCACCTTCTGTACCTGGTTGAGGAAAATAAAAACTAAGGAGTTCATCGAATGGACTGGATTACCAACCCGGAAATCTGGATCGGATTTGCCACCCTGACAGCCCTGGAAATTGTACTCGGCATCGATAACCTGATTTTTATCTCGATCCTTGCGGGCAAACTGCCCGCGCACCAGCAGCGCAAGGCGCGCCAGCTAGGGCTTTCGCTGGCATTGCTGAGCCGCATCGCCCTGCTCTTTTCGATAGCCTGGATCGTCGGCCTGACGGAACCTTTGTTCGCCTCCTTCGGGCAGCAGATCAGCGGTCGCGACTTGATCCTCATCGGCGGCGGTTTGTTCTTACTCGCCAAAAGTACCCGCGAAATTCACGATAAGCTGGAAGGCGAAGAAGGCCATGCCGATAAACGGGTGCTGCCTTCTTTCGGCAGCGTGATCGTACAGATATTGCTGCTTGACATGGTATTCTCGCTTGATTCGGTGATTACCGCGGTGGGCATGGTGCGGGAAATTGGGGTAATGGTCGCGGCGGTGATAATCGCGGTTGTCATTATGCTGCTCTCGGCTGAGAAAATCAGCGGCTTTGTCAACCGCCACCCCACAGTCAAGATTTTGGCCCTAAGTTTCCTGCTGCTGATCGGAACCAGCCTAATTGTTGAAGGGCTGCACGCTCACATTCCCAAAGGCTATATTTATTTCGCGATGGGCTTTTCTGTGTTTGTAGAGATGCTAAATCTGAGGGTTCGGGCCAGAAAAGTGGGTGCGCCCATAAAGCTGCGCGCGGCTTATAGCGCGGAAAGCCTTCCGAATGATCAGATGAAAACTTAAATAATGACTAATAGTGTGTCAACTATAGAATGACAGGGAGTAGAGATTTCCAAATCTCACAATCCGGAGTTTGGAAACTCCGACTCCACAAACATGCTCTGCAATCGAATATTGACACACTACTAGCTTGTTGACATTTTGCGATTTCTATCCTGAAACATGAAATTTATCGACCTGCCAATTACTCAAGCAAATGGTTGAAAAGTCAACACTACCTCGTCATCGCAGATAAACTTTGTACCCATAAAATTAGGAGAATTAATGCTAACGCATCTAGAAAATTTCATTATTACCAACTTGCAAAGCATTTACGATTCTATGGGCTGGTTGGGCGTGACCGGCCTGCTGGTATTTGAAAATGCTACTGGGATAATCCCCAGTGAGATCATCTTGGGCCTGGCCGGGTGGATGTTGCTGACAGCCCATGAGTTACCTTTTTATAGTATCTTTCTTTGGGGTGCAGTCGCCGCCTTAGGAAGCACAATTGGCGCGTCAATTACTTATTGGGCAGCCAACCTCGGCGGAAGGCCAATTGTAGATCTCATGGCTAAGTGGTTCCGCATTGACCCGCAGCATATCGTAAAAGCCGAACAGAAATTCCAAAAGTGGGGATTGAGCATTGTTTTCTTCGGGCGCATGATCCCCGGAGTGCGCACGTTGATTAACATCCCAGCCGGTCTGACAAGAATGCCATTCCTGAAGTTTGTGACTTACACGCTGATTGGGGCCTATATCTGGTGTGCGCTCTTGATCGGAGCTGGTTATTTCTTAGGCCACGAGTGGTGGCGCATCAGCGGTTTGGTCAAGCAGGCTGCTCCCTGGCTGCTGGGCTTTGGAGTTTTGCTGTGGGCGGGTATTTTTGCTTATCAGAAGACCAAGCAGCGCAGTGGGAATCTCGCTACTTTACCAGTCACAATTGAAACCAAACGTAGAAAATGAACATCCTTTGCCTTTATCACAGACTTTATGGCCAGCGCATTGCTCAGAACATCGAAAATCGAGCGCCACATAACTGGCATATCGAACTTCTCGAACTGCCCACAGCCTTGCCGCCCATCGTAGATGAACCGGAAGAATTTTTGCCACCCAGGTTGCCCGCTGCTGATCTGGTACTGCACATGGGCGAAAATTCGCAGTCAGCCCAGCTTCTGCCGGGCGTGGCATTTCTGACGGGGGCGCGGGCCGTCATCGCCCCAATCGACAGTGACACCTGGATTCCACCAGGCCTGCGTCGCCAGTTACATCGCGAGTTGAGCGCGCAGGGCACGGCTATTGTCTTCCCTGAGCCTTTCTGCGCCCTCAACGAAGACATAATCTTGTCTGTGCCGGATTTGCTTCCCGCACAACAGGAGGTGCTGTTGGCCTTTAACCAACACTTTGGCCGCCCCCGCCTGAGCGTGGTATCGGATGGAAAAACCATCGCCGATGTGATCGTCGAGCGCGGCGCGGCTTGCGGTGCAAGCTGGCATGCGGCGGAAAAACTGTGCGGCACATCGCTTTCAGAAGCTGTGCCCAAGGGCGGCCTGATCAGCCTGCATTATCCCTGCCTGGCATCCATGCAGCCTACCAAGCCTAAAGATGGCGTAGAAAACCTGATGCACCTCTCCGGGGTGGTTTTTAATGAAGAATTGAAAAAGGCGTTGCGAGACACCGATGGAAAAGCACATGAAAACTGAGCTGTTCAAGTTTTTCCGGCCAATCTTGAAGCTGAGAAAATCGCCCAAGCTGCTGCGTTATTCTGATCATGCTATGCAAGTTTACGGCCCCTGGGCGTCCTCAGAGATTGTTTCTCCAAAGAATGGATTGATATGAATAGAAAATTCATCTGGTCTGCTAAAACAAAATACATCGTGAGTGTCATTTTGATCCTGGGCACAGGTTGGTTGCTGATTTCGGTCAAACCAATGTTGACAGCCTTGGTCATGGCAGCGTTGTTCGCCTATTTGTTTGGCTCAGTTAGCCGGATGCTAGCCCGCTGGACACGGCTTTCGCGAGCGAGGGCTGCCAGAGTGGTTTTTTTCGGTCTGGTTTTTGTTCTGCTTAGCATTCCAGCCACAGTAGGGGCAATTGTGATCGAACAATTTCATAACCTGGAAGGGGAATTTCTCGCTGCCATCGCAGCTATCCGAAAATGGATTTCCCAACCCATTGAGATTATAGACCACCGCATCCAACCAAAGATGCTGGTCGAAAACCTGGAACAGGCAGCAGGGAGCGTCTTGTCTGCGATCCTGGGAGATTCGCTGAATTTGTTGTTAGGGGTAACGACAAACTTACTCTGGGTACTGCTGTTTTTCTTCAGCTTGTATTACTTGTTGAAAGATGGGCACAAACTCGTACCCTGGCTGATTCAAGTAACGCCGACCGAATACCAAAGCGATTATCAGCGATTACTGGATGAGTTGGATAAAGTCTGGGGAGTGTTCTTGCGGGTGCAAATATTGATGTTCGTTATCCTAGGCGTTCTCATGGGAGCCGGTTTTCTGCTGGTGATCTGGCTCTTCCGTTCCGGGTTGATCCCATTCTCCCCGCTGCTGCTGATCTTAATGCTAGCTTTGGTGGTGTTTGCTGCCCAGCAAATCGATAACCTATGGCTGCGCCCCCAACTGATGGGGAAGAGCCTGCACATGCACCCAGGGTTAGTATTTGCCAGTCTTACCGCGGCGCTGATGGTGGGCGGCTTTCTGTGTGCATTCTTCGTAGTGCCCTTGATGGGCACTGCCAAGGTTTTGGGGCGCTATATTTATTGCCAGATATTCGATCTGCCCCCGTGGAGGTACGACCTGAAAGAAACGATTAATTGCGAAGAAACAGAAAGCGACTCTGAAGGGTTGGATCAAGCGGATCAAAGTAACTCTTTGTGATGTCTGGATGGATGTCAGATAATGATTGATTATTCGAATCTCAGATCAGGAAATTAACATGCTCGAAGAAAAAAACTTACACATTTTATTAGCCGTTGACGGTTCGCTTCATTCAGACTTGGCAACAAAACTAATAACAGCAATCAACTGGCCCCTTGGCACCCACACTTCTATCCTGGCGATTTTGCCAGAATGCTGGCTGATACGTCGTACCCGCAGTACCCCGTTGAGTTTCCGTGTGCGCTGGTGGCTTGATTCTTGTGCAGATACTCGCCGCGAGTTTTATAAGGTCAATACAGCCCTTTATACCGCACTGAATGAAGCCGAGATCGAATTATTTTACCAACAGATTGAAATGCATTTAAATCTCTTTTCGGGAGAATCTTTTTGATGTTATCTGTTATTGTGTTGATAGGTGTACTAATTTTGGTAAACGGGTTCCTCGTTGCGATGGAAATGGCATTGGTAACTGCGAGCAAAACTCGTCTAGAAATAAAAGCAAAGGATGGCGATCGTAGAGCTTCTGATGTATTGGCCGTTCAAGGTCAACCAGGGGATTTTTTGGCTACCGTGCAAACTGGCATCACCCTGGTTGGAACCGCAGCTTCGGCGGTCGGCGGAGCCGGTCTAGCGATATATCTCTCACCATTTATTGCCCGAGTTCCAGGATTGGCGTCTTTCTCAGATAGCCTGGCAATAACGATAGTGATTATCGCTATTACTTATTTGACCCTTGTTTTTGGCGAATTGGTTCCAAAGCGACTTGCTTTGCGAAATGCAGAAAATTTATCTATAGCAGTCATCGTTCCGCTAAGAATTCTTTCTCGGCTTTCCCATTTCCCCATGCGTGCGCTTTCTTTCTCAACCGATGTTGTATTAAGACTCATCGGAAGCACCGACACACAAAATCCATCTACCAGCCCAGAAGAAATCGAATTGCTCGTGAAACAAGGCGCGGCTGAAGGTGTGATCCAATCTGTGGAAGAAAGATTGATCAGCGGCGTCTTTGATTATTCAGAGCGGCGTGTACAAGATGTAGTGACTCCTCGAACGTCGATAATTGCGCTGAATGAAATGTCGACGCCAGCGGAAGCATTGAGAATAGCGAAATTGTCTGGTTATTCTCGTTACCCCGTCTATCGTGATAATTTGGATAGCATAGTAGGATACGTCCATATCAAAGACATCATTTGGGCTGAAAGCGAGCCAAACTTAAGCCGTTGTGTCCGCGAAGTTCAATTCATCCCAAGTGGCGCGTCTTTGCCAGATGCTTTTGATACACTTACCCGCATAGGATCTCACATGGGCATAATCATAGATGAGTATGGAGGCACCCGAGGATTGTTGACTTTAGAAGATATGTTAGAAGAGATCGTAGGTGAGATCGAAGATGAACACAGTCCCATCACTGAGCAAATCGAAACTCAACCCAATGGGGAGTGGACTTTTGCAGGCTCGACTCCGATTGTCGAAGTCGGCGAATTGTTGGAGATCGATTTCCAACCCAAGGGGGTGTATGTCACCCTGGCCGGATTTATTTTGGCGAGCTTGGGAAAAATCCCCCAAATTGGTGAAGAAGTCAGCAACCACGGTTATGTTTTTTCTGTGAGGGAAATGAACCGCTTGCAGATCGCAAGCATTCACGTTCGGCGCAGCTTAAACTAATCAAGCAAATGAGTGTTTCGAATTAATGTTTTTCCATGGAATCCGTGTCCGAAAAAAGTTTGATTGCATGCCCGAAATTAATTAACTTGAAGTGCTCAAGTCCTAAATAAGTATGAGGTAAAACGATGATCGAATTCGAACATACTATTTTTATCCTATTGTTGTTGAGCAGTATTCTCAACGCCAAGCCTCCGCGGCAGCGTTGGGCCATTGTAATCATCCTGATCGGGGTTTTACTGGTTTTCATACCGCCAGCACATGCGTTAGAGATTCCCTGGGATTTAGTCTTAGGCATAGTGCTACCATTGCTCCTGTGGCAAAACATCCGACGAATTGTCAATGCAGATTGGCGGGGGTGGAAAAGTATTGCACTTTGGGGAATGACCGTATTGGTTTTGGGTACTGCGCTTTGGCTGGGTGGAGCATTGAACTGGCCTGGGGCTTTGTTGTTCGGCATGATCGCAGCCAGTATGATCTGGAGGGCAGGCGAACCCGAGGCTGGCGCAAGTTATATGAGCCAGGTGGGACCGCTTACCTTGGTTTTCCTTCTTACCGAGGTTGAAGCCGCCATCCAATCCCCTGATCACTATTTTGGGGGGATATTCAGCGGCGCGTTTTTTGGGGTGGTAACGGCTTCAACCGGGCTGTATTTACTCCGCAAGGCAGCGCCTAAATTGCATTCCTTTATTGGAGTTGGGCAAGTGTATTTTGCTTATTGGTTCTCATTTATTGCCGGAGCTTCGGCAGTGACCGCAGCACTGGTTGGTGTGATGATGTTCATGTGGTTGAACCGATATTACAGACTCGGATATCACAAGAAAGCGCCGCCTGCTCCGTTGAATTCCTGGCCAGGATTTGTTTTAATTCTGGCTTTATTCCTGCTATTGGGATGGCAAGCCCATCTATCGGTTTCACCCATACTAATACTTGAAGTGTTCATTGGAATGATAACTGCCCTTGGGATCACCTGGCTTGGACGCCGATTGGATTTAACGGCCTTTCAGAAACAAAAACCTTTCTGGATGGCGAGCCTGCGAGCGGTATTACTCCTTTTCCCGGCGCTGCTCATCTGGCCACGCAATATCTTGCACCAACCCATCCAACTTGCGGTGGCTATTGGATTATCAGTGTTGGTGATTGGTTTTTCGCATATGGGGCTTTTATATTATTTTCCCAGAAGGCATACATGAAAAATCTTCAACCACATTCGTGTTAATGAGCGTGATTTTCATTCAACCTTCTATTAGATTGAATTTCGTTATTTTAATTATGAAAATAAAGGAGCAAAAAATGTCAAGTTTACTACTTATTATCCTAAATGAGATCAATATTTTGCCAGAATTATTGGATGTCTGGCGAGAGATTGGTGTCCCAGGTACCACAATCTTGGAAAGTGCTGGGGGACACGCCTCCCGCACCTGGCTCAGCCGGGTTGGTTTAGGTGCAATCGACAACCTGTTCGAAGCCAAAGAAGTCCAAACTCGCACACTGATTGCTGTATTCGATGATGATGATTTGCTTGAGCGTGCCATCGCTGAAGCAGAACGCGTTGTCGGTGGATTTAATCGCCCCAACAGCGGGCTGGTTTTGGTGCTGCCAATTTCGCAAGCAATTGGTTTGTACAAAGCCTCTCCCCAACCCCCTCAAGATGTCTCTCCGCCTCCGCTTAGATCAGGCTGGACAGACTTGCGCGATACCCCTGTAAAAATAGTGGATACCTTAATGGGGTTGGAGCCTACCATTGTATCCGCTGAAATGCCTTTAGATGATGTCGCTCAAGCTATGCTTGCACATCCAAGTGTGCATGTTGTTTCTGTCGTCGCGGAGAATGAGCGGCTAATTGGACTGCTGGAGTTGAGCACATTGGCCGATGATCTCTTCGTCCATATATTGCCTGAAGAATTTCTCAGCGAAATCACAGATCTAGAGAAGCTGCTTTCATACGCCAATAAGACGCGTGTGCTCACGGCCGGGGATGCTATGAGTCCGCCGGTTTGGGTCAAGCCCGATGAGACGGTGAAAGAAGCTTTCAGGCGTATGCATGAGAACAAACTGCCCGGTCTGCCGGTAGTCGATGATCTCTATCAGGTAATTGGATATATTAATTTACTTGAATTATTGGCGTTGTGCATTCAGGTCAAAGGTGGCGCTGATTTTCCGGAGGTGAAAAAATGACCTCCATTTGGTTTGCAGGTAGCATTTTCCTTTTGACATATGCCCTTATTGTCAGTGAAAAAATCCATCGTACAGTATCCGCCCTTTTAGGCGGCGTGGTAATGATATTGTTTGTGGTTCCTCAAGAGAAGGCATTCCACGCCATTGACTGGAACGTAATTTTCTTACTCGCTGGCATGATGGTTATCGCCAATATCTTGAAAGAGACGGGGCTGTTCCAATGGATTGCATTCCAAGCGGTGCGATTAGGGAAAGGCGATCCTTTCAGAGTGCTCGTAATCCTTTCGCTTATCACCGCAGTTACTTCTGCCCTTTTAGACAACGTAACCATAGTAATTTTGATCGCCCCAGTGACCTTGTTTGTCGCCTCAACACTACGGGTTAGTCCAGTACCGTTCCTGATCGCAGAAATTTTGGCATCCAATATTGGTGGTATGGCTACATTGGTAGGTGATCCTCCCAATATCTTGATTGGCAGCGCCGCTGGAATCGATTTTGTGACCTTCGTGGCGAATATGGGGCCAATCTCTTTGTTAATTTTACTGGTTTTTATTGGCCTGGCACGCCTAATGTTCAAAAAAGAGTTGACTGTTCAAGATCAGTCCAGCGTTGATATTACTGATTTAGATGCTTCCGCATTGATTACTGACCCCAAGTTACTGCTCAAGTCGATGATTGTAATGGCCGGTGTGATTTTTGGATTTTTGTTACATGGTGCTTTACATCTCGAACCAGCAACAATCGCGCTGACCGGGGCGACCCTTTTGATGCTCTGGAGCAAAACGGACCCTCACTATGCCCTGCGTGATATCGAATGGACGACCCTGTTCTTTTTCTTTGGGTTATTCATAACGGTAGAGGCCGTAGTTGAAGTGGGGTTGATAAAAATTGTGGCCGATGCAGCCTTACGTCTGACGGGTGGGAACTTGACCCTAACATCCATCTTGTTGATCTGGTTCTCCGCGATTGCATCCGGTATTGTAGATAATATTCCCTACACAGCCACAATGATTCCGATTGTAAAAAGTTTGGGTCAGGTAATGTCCGCTGATCCCCTGTGGTGGTCACTGGCTTTAGGGGCATGTTTGGGTGGCAATTTAACCCTTGTTGGCGCGGCAGCCAATGTAGTTGTGGCCAGCATGGCTGAAAAGAGCGGACACCCGATTAGCTTCAAACTTTTCCTTCGCTATGGTGTCATCACCACGATAGTCTCTTTGGTTTTGGCAAGTGGATACACCTGGTTGCGTTATCTCTAATCCATTAGTGCGAATAATCCTGGTTATATTTGATGCAATAATCAGGATTTCGTGTACTACGAATTCTGTACGTTGAAAGATTAGGAAATGTTAATTCTTTCGAACTGCCCTACGTTTCTATGCCAAAAAATAAGGAATTCTTAATATGTTGCCATTTTTACAACTGATTTTTGCTCTTGCGATTATTATTATTGCAGCAAAAATTGGCGGATTTTTGAGTAATAAGCTTGGTCAGCCAGCCGTTGCGGGAGAAGTGTTGGCTGGTTTGCTCTTGGGGCCATCGGTGTTGAATTTTTTAAATTTGCCATTTTTTACTGATGCTCATCTGGAGGAAACCATCATTCACTTGGCCGAACTCGGCGTCTTGTGCTTGATGTTTATTGCCGGGTTGGAACTTCATTTAGATGATCTAGTTAAATCAGGTAAAGCCGCTGTGCTGACAGGCCTATTTGGCTTTCTACTGACTCTAGGAATGGGGTATCTCCTTGCTACAATGTTGGCTTTGGAGACTCAACAGGCGCTATTTTTGGGTCTGATGTTAGCACCTACGAGTATTGGAATATCTGCACAAACTTTGATAGAGTTGGATTTATTGTGGACCAATGTAGGAACGACTTTATTGGGAGCTGCTACCATTGACGATATGTTAGGGGTTCTGGGAGTTTCATTTTTTCTAGCTTTCTTTGCTGGAACGGCAGCCCCCGAATCAACGAATGTAATTTCTCTTCTTTTTGATATGGGTTTATACTTGGTGAGCGCCATGGTTTTTGGATATTGGCTACTGCCGAAAATAGCCCGCTTTGTCGAAACTTTGCAAATAAGTCAAGGATTGATCGCTTTTGCATTCACCACAGTCCTGATTTACGCTTGGGCAGCTGAAGCGATTGGACATATGGCGTCGGTTATCGGGGCTTTCATGGCCGGATTGTTCCTGGCTCAAAGCCCTCAGAAAAACAAAATAAGAACAGGATTCCTGCCCATCGCATATGGGATTTTCGTACCGGTATTCTTCTCCAATGTGGGGCTATCTGCAGATATCCGGCAGATTTCTATGGGTGGAATTATTTTACTCTCAGGTATGCTGATGGTGGTTGTATCCTCAAAACTATTGGGAGCTGGAATTGGTGGAAAACTTGGCGGTTTCCAAACCCAAGAGTCCCTTCAATTGGGCTTTGGCATGATCCCCCGTGGAGAAGTTGTTTTAATAATCGCTACTGTTGGTATCACTGAGGGACTAATCAGCAATGACATTTTTTCAACTGTCGTTATATTAGTTGTGCTAACCACACTGATAACCCCTCCAATCTTGCAAAAGCTATTTACTCGAAAAAATACAGAAATTTTAGGTTCATGAGATCAGGAGTTGAAAGATGTATTCCATGGTAATTTTTGTTCTCGATGATATTTATCGATGTCAAGATATTCTAGACGCCTGGGAAGCAGCGGGCATCATCGGCGTAACGATTTTAGAAAGCTCTGGATTGGGAAGAGTACGACAAGCTGGCATACGCGATGATTTGCCGCTGATGCCCAGCCTGAGTGATTTATTCAAACGCGCCGAAACCCGCCACCGCACATTGTTCACAGTGGCTCAAGATCAAGAAAAAATCGATGCCCTGGTCGAGGCAACCCAATCTGTGGTTGGAGATCTGGAACAACCGAACACTGGGATCTTGTTCGTTTTGCCCGTCAGCCAAGTTTATGGTCGCAGTAAACTTTAGAAATAATAGAGGGAAAGAAAGGTGGGTTTGAAATGCCCCAGAGGCGTATTCTCAAACTACAACTCCTTCTAAAAACATCATATGGAAATGACTATGATAAATTTCTCAATGCTCCTTATTTATGCAGTTGGTTTTACCATCATTGCCCTGGCATCGAAGCAAATTGGCCAATTTTTTAACCAAGCAAAATTACCACTCATTAGTGGTTTTCTATTTACAGGTGTTATCGCAGGACCCTATGTAATAAACCTCATTACGGCTGAAGCAGTAGCGAATTTACGGTTTATCGACGAAATTGCCCTGGCTGTGATTGCCTTTGCTGCTGGAAACGAGTTGTATCTGAAGGAACTGCGTGATCGTATGAGAAGTATCACCTGGGTGACCGCTGGGTTGGTTTTCTCTACATTCACTCTGGGCACCCTTACCTTCGTCATTTTGGCGGACCATATCCCCTTTATGCAAACCATGTCAATAACTGGTCGCATCGCAGTAGCTGTTCTTGGGGGGGCAATATTAGTCGCTCGCTCCCCCTCATCAGCAATCGCGATTGTTAACGAATTACGGGCTAAAGGCACATTCACAAGAACGGTGCTGGGGGTTACTGTGATCATGGATGTAGTTGTAATCGTACTCTTCGGGGTGAATTCGTCCATTGCAGATGCATTGCTGACGAATCTGCCGTTCAACCTGGGCTTTGTAGTGTTGATTATAATTGAGTTAGTAGCGTCATTTGGAATTGGGTACATCCTCTATCGAATATTACAATTCATTTTATCGACCAATATTCACCACTATTTAAAAACCGCCCTGGTATTAGTGTTTGGTTACAGCATATTTATATTATCCAGTTTGATTCGGGAAATCGCCCACCGGGAACTCCCCTTTGAGATTTTAATAGAGCCTTTATTGATCTGTATGATTGGGGGCTTTCTGATTTCCAGTTTCAGCAATTACCGGGACGATTTTTCCCGCATCCTTCACCAGGTGGGTCCTTCGATTTATATTCTCTTCTTCACGCTAACAGGGGCTTCCCTGGAATTAGATATCCTGCGAAAAACTTGGCCAATAGCTTTGGTGCTTTTTATAGTTCGCCTTGTAGGTATTTTCATCGGATCATTTAGCGGAGGTGTGATCGCCAAAGATCCCATGCAGCACAACCGCTTGGGATGGATGGCCTATGTAACTCAGGCTGGTGTTGGCTTGGGATTAGCCAAAGAAGTAGCCGTGGAATTTCCAATCTGGGGAGATGCCTTTGCTACTGTGATCATTGCAATCATAGTTTTAAACCAGGTCGTAGGCCCCCCATTCTTCAAGTGGGTCATTAACCGAGTGGGAGAATCACATGTTCGGGCCAAACCAGCAGCTTTCGACGGAGTCCGGGATGCCATTATTTTTGGCGTCAAAGCTCAATCGGTTACATTAGCTCGCCAACTTCAAAAACATGATTGGCAGGTAAAGTTGGTTTGCATGCATCAAAATAAGCTGGAAGAATTAGACGCTACAAATATTGATGTCCACATCATTGATGAATTGAACCTGCAGACGCTCCATGACCTTGATGCAGAACATGCCGATGCCATTGTCTGCTTCCTGCCCAATGAGAAAAGTTACCAGGTCTGCGTACTGGCCTACGAACATTTCGGCACCGAAACGTTGGTCGCACGTTTGAGAGACCGAAGTGATTTCGACCGTTTCCACAAATTAGGCGTTCTGGTTGTCGAACCACAAACCGCCGTTGTTAGTCTGTTAGAGCACTTCGTGCGTTCTCCCGCAGGAACCTCATTGCTACTGGGACACGATGAGGGCCAAGAGATGGTCGATCAAGAAATCCGCAACCCCAATATTCGAGGCTTGACCTTGCGTGATTTAAGATTGCCCCTGGATGTTCTAGTGTTATCAATCCAGCGCGATGGGAATACGCTGATCTCACGCGGTTTTACCCAGTTTCAGCTTGGTGATAAAGTCACGATGGTTGGTCCAAAAGAAAAGTTATCAGAAGTTATGTTGCGCTTCGATTGTTAGAAAACTCAATTTCATTACACCAAGAATAGTGTTTTTGTACTTAACGGCTGATGTGAATTGATAAAAGAGGGGTAGTTCTCCAAAATCGAAGTCTCACAAACCCTTGTGTTGGCTGCCAAGAAACAAAATAATTAACTAGGGCTGGGAGAGAGTTTTAAACCCAATTTGCGGGCCTTGCGTTCAAGATTCTTTATTGCGCGTGCGCGGCGTTGTTGCATAAATAGGCTTGAATTGCTACACTGATACTGTGATGGAGAGCGAGATGAACAAGAAAAAGAAGAAAAAAACACAGTATCGGGTTCGGAACTGGCCAGAATACAATCATGCATTGGTCAATCGGGGCAGTTTGACATTGTGGCTGAGCGAAGATGTGCTAGATAGTTGGGTCAATACTGAAAAAACAGGCCGAAGAGGGAGAAGTAATACGTATACAGATGTGGCCATAGAGTGTATGGCATTACTTCGGAATGTGTTTTCGCTGGCATTACGACAAACAGAAGGACTAGTTGGGTCAATCATGGGATTAGTGGGCTTGTCGCTTGAAGTGCCATGTTACAGCACGCTCTCGCGACGCCAGGGAAGGTTGAAGGTGGAATTGCCTCGGAAGAAAAAAGCTGAGAAAGGGATGCATGTAGTGGTAGATTCTACTGGGCTGAAAGTTTTTGGGCATGGTGAATGGTTTCTGAACAATTATCGGCCCAAAGAAGAACAGATAAAGCGAAAGAACCCAAAACTGTGGCGCAAGATCCATATTGGCTACAACGAAGCAACCAATGAAGTCGTAGCTGTTGTGACAACTGAGAAGAACGCTCATGACAAGACCGTGTTACCAGAAGTGCTGGATCAGATTACAGGGCCAATTGATCAAGTCACCACAGATGGGAACTATGACTACATCTCATGCTATGAAGCTATTGAAAAACTAGTAGTCCGTCATCAATAGATTGACGAGTTAGGAAATATTGGATAAGCTATCTTCCAAGCAAAAGGAGATAGCAAAGTGAATAAGAAATACATAGTAGATTTAACAACAGAAGAACGTGCTGATATAGAAAGCCGATTACGGGGCGGCGAAATGGGAGTG
>CAZUSV010000039.1:0-33492 GCA_964622645.1 uncultured Anaerolineales bacterium | reverse complement strand
CCCCCCCCCCCCCCCCCCCCCCCCCCCCCCCCCCCCCCCCCCCCCCAATTTTCGGGCTTCTCTTCTGTAAGTTGACATTGTCGAATTACGTAGGGACAGAAAAGGATGACACATAACGATAAGCAACCTTTGCTAACACCCATAATGCGTTGGTTTATGTTTGCCATGGTGATCGCCAATATCGCCGGCGCGATGTTCCCGATGTTGATGCCCATCTACCTGACCCAACTGGGGGCCAGCGTAACCCAAGTTGGATTAGTTTTCACCTTATCGTCCGTGGCGATTCTGATCTTGCAGCTTTTCGGGGGATGGGTTTCAGACTCCATTGGTCGCTTGCGCGCCATTGCCATTGGCAGCATTGGCGGGGTGATTGGCTACACGGCCATGCTACTGGCACCCTCCTGGCAGTGGATGCTGGCGGCGATCTCGGTCAGCCAGATCCCTTATGCCCTGGTGGGGCCCAGTTTTGGGGCTTTCATCGCTGAGAACTCGACCGAGAAGAACCGCGGCAAGGTATATGGCTTGACGGACACCATCTTTCAAATAACAGGTGTGGTTGGTCCGCCGCTGGGAGGCTTTTTGACCGGGGCATATGGTTTCAAGGTGATGTTATTGGTCTCGGCGGTACTGTATGCCATTGCGGCCGGTCTGCGCATCTGGATGGCCACCACGATGACATCGCCTGAAGAGAAGGCTCCCGCAAAGTTAACAGTCTCTTCCTTTAAACTCAGCCTGAAATCCATGTGGGCGTTGCTCATCGGAGGTGGTGTGATCTCATGGATCTTCGTCACCGACGGGGTGCGGGATATCGCCTGGCGGCTTTCGGGTGAGCTGCAGCCCCTTTACCTGGAACAGGTGGCGGGTATCTCTGTGGTGCAGATCGGCATCTTAGGCTCGATCTTCTCGATGGCGATGATGGTCACCCCAATCCTCTCGGGGCGCATCTCTGACAAATACGGCGAGCGGGTGCCTATATCCTTGGGCTTTCTGATGGTCTTTGGGGCCTTCATGATCTTCTTGCAGGTGGACGCCTTCATTGGTTTCGCCATCACCTGGATCGTATTTGGAGTGGGTGTGGGCTTATTGAGCCCGGCTTACCAGTCGTTGATCTCGAAGGTGGTGCCGCAGAAGCTGCTGGGCGTGTTCACGGGTATGTTCCGCAGCAGCCTGGGCCTGATCTCCTTGCCTGCCCCCTGGGTGGGTGCCCAGTTGTGGGATCGCTTCAGCCCGCGGCTGCCTTTCATGATCACGGCATTCGTGGCTTTGCTGACCGTGATCCCGACCTGGTTCAAGTTCAAGGTGCCTGATGAGCCCATCGAGTTGGATTTCCCTGAACCTGTCACACCGGCTGAAGTCACTCCCTAGATGAAAGCGGATAGGGTGAATCAAAAGGCGAGCATCTTTCATGATGCTCGCCTTTTTCAATTGATATCTTCTTAAATACTATTCAGGATTGTGTAGTAGTCAACGGAAGATTGAGCAAATCAGCCCCCCTAACCCCCCGCCTGTGGCGTTGGGGGGAACTTAAGTGTGATTCTCCCCCCAGAATTGGGGGGCGGGGGGGCAAACGTGGAGTAAACTACCATTAGGTGATTGTTCAACCTACTTCTGACTATTACATACTTTTAAGCTAGTCTAAATAGAAGGAGTGTCTCATGCCCACGATTGGAGCTTATCAGGCCAAAACTCAGTTCTCAAAGCTTATCGAGCGGATTACGCGGGGGGAACGTATCATAATCACTCGCCATGGTATTCCTGTGGCGGTTCTCTCTCCAATAGAACCTGATTCTCCACGCCCTGTAGAGGAAGTCATCGAAGATATGAAAACCTTCCGTCAGGGTCATCGATTGGGTGGATTATCTTTGCGGGAAATGATAGAAGAAGGGCGGGAATGATGGCAGAAGTTGAATCAGCTTTCTAATATCCCTCTTATCTCATCTGTGCGCTGCTGAATCGTCGCCGCCAATTCCTGCTGCTCGCGTTGACCCAGCAGCCAATCGCCGATGATGACACCTTCCACGTCGGCCAGGGCGGAATAGATCAGGCGCAGCAAGCGTTGAGCCTCGCTGGGGGGCTCGGTCAAGGCTTCCAGGGTTTTCTCTACCTGGATGGTGTGTTGACGCAGGTGAGAATCGAGGCGGTGCAGGCGGTATTCCACGGGCAGTGGAATGCCCTCCCACCATAAGGAAGGCGACTCCAGTTCGAGGCCGCGGATATCTGAAATCTCACGCAGAACGCGCTTGTGCAGGGAGTCATACAGGGCCAGAATCCCTGCAAACGAAAGGCGGTTCATGGTGCGTTCGAACTCATCATACGAGCCGACAAACTCCTCGACTTGTTCACCCGTCATCTCTACAGTTTCTTCGACATCCTCTTCCCCTTTGCGCTGCTGCTGGACAGCGAACCAGATGCGAGCGAAGAATTCACGTTCAACAGCCATAATATGCCCCAGGATCACGCGCAAGGGCCATTCGTCGTTTTCTGGGGGAAGATCCATTAGCTCTTCATCTGCAGCGAGCAGGATAGCCTGCAAACCTCGATAGGCGTTATGATACTGTGACAGAGAGCGTTGGGCGGTAGTGATCATCTTGCTCCCGCTGGTGCGCTGGGAGACCAGTTTGGCAGCCAGGGTGCGCAGGTCCTCGTAAGTTTGGAAAAAAGCAAAGCGGACATTGGCATCGAACGTGCGCCACTGCCAGGGGATTTCTAGCTCTTCGTCAGTCAGTTTGCTGGTGAGGGAGGCGAATTGCTCTACGGCCTCGATAAGTTTTAGTTCTGCCATTGTAATGCTCCAGTCTGGAAGACTAGGATTAATTGTGTCGACTCTCCAGGAATCGCTGGGGTAGCTCCCAAATCTGGAAATCACCACGGGAATTCCTAGAGACCCATTGTGTCTAATTCGATAAGCCATTCCGGAGTCGAAATCTCCTGATTTCGGAAGGATGTCCGATGTCTGGAGACATCGACTCCTGGGAAAAGGGGATTATTGCGACAGCGACCCAGACCAGGCCTCGAAACGCCGGCCTCTGCGCTCATCACCTTTGAAAAAGGCCACATAGGTCATCACATGCATGCCGACGAATTTGAGCTTGCTAGGGGCCTGCAGAGTCATATCGTGATAGGAATGCCAGGTGCCGGAATTGATGAAGATCTGGTTGATCGTTTTGCCATCCAAGGTATAAGAATTCAAGGGTAAGATCTCATGGAAGTGGGTATGCCCATAGACAATGAATTGGGCGCGCCCCTCTTGATAGGCGGGCTCATCGAGGGCGTGCTTGGCGATAGAGATGCGGTTGCCTGTGCGGATTTTTTGGTGGACCCAACCTGCCAGGCGTTCGATGGCCGCAAAGGATAGTCCTTTGGCGAACAGCAGAGCGACTTCCAGAGCATCTACAGAGTCTATCACCAGGTATCGATCGTTTTGACGTACAAATGGCAATCGGATGAAGCGATCAGCAGCCGCGTCCCAAATCTTTTTGATGATCTCCGCTTTTTCAGGTTCTTCGGCGTGGTGATTGATCAGGTTGTTCACCCACATAGGAGTTACCAGCGCCGGCCTGACATTGGAGAGCTCTTTCAATCCCTCGCTGAACGAAAGGGGAACGTCGCTTCCCAATCGGTTACGTACTTCGTAAGGGAAGCGGGTCAACAGGTCGATGGTCATGGCATCGCCCACGCTGGAAAACCCTCGCCCAGCCTCGGTCGTAAAGTTGATCGGATCGAACTGATCTCCGTGACGAGCATAGACACCATAACGGTCGAGCAATTCACTGATCTGGAGAGATTCTTCCGGGCTATAGGCGAAGGGATCAGGTGAGTTAGCCAACCCCAAGGTCTCGATCACCTGCTTACGGATGCGGTCATACGCTTTGCCAGGCAGATAATAGAACCAATCATGATTGCCGACCATGTAGTGGATGCGAACTTTGATATAAACACGTTCTGAGGAATTGCGATCTGGTTCCCCGTTTTGCGTGGCTGGGGGGATATATACCTGTTCTCCCTGGCTGATTTTTCTGAGGACTTGTAAACCTTCCTGGTTGTATTCTAAGATTGCAGTACTGATTTCAGAGACTTTTTGAATATAGGCTGGATCCTGCTGGTCGTCCCACGGTCGGATGGTTTCCTCTTGGTCCTTGTCTCCGACTAACCAGCGTTCCGAGCGGATCAGGTCGAAGACATCACCTAAGAGGAGCAGGTCAATGCTATCGATGGGTTTGTAGCGTCCGTCTGCGCGCCAGGACGCCTGAAAGGCCATGCTGCGCAGCCGCGCTGCGAAAACATGGAATGCATCTGGAGTGATGGAACTTCCTGATGTGCCGTCCTTGAGATGTAAGTCGCTGATGATGACCAGCATGTGGGTGCTTACCTCCTAAAGCAGGGTGACAATCCCCATTGTACATTAAAGAAGCCTTGTGTGGAATCGGAGTTCTCAAGTTGAGATAAAATCATAAACGCTTTAGTTTCATTCTACTGTTGTGAGTATCTCCACCTCGCCTTGGGTGCAGTTCGAACAGAAAGAAACTCAGTGACTATTATTCAAATGTCTTCACCAGGTGTTAGAAAAGCGCTACTTCAAGTACCCATCAGTGGAAAAGTCCAGTGTTTAACTTGCGAGAGGCGCTGCACCTTGGTTGAGGGTGGAAGCGGTTGGTGTCGCACGCGGATCAATCACAAAGGCACTCTTTACACACTGATTCATGGCGCAGTCTCCTCTCTTTCTGCTAATCCAATTGAAAAGAAACCTTTCTATCACTTCTATCCTGGGAGCCAGGCTTTGACTGCTGGTAGCTGGAGTTGCAATTTTGGTTGCCCCTGGTGCCAAAACTGGGACATCAGCAAAACAGCACCATCTCACCAAAGCCGAATCATGTCCCCAGACGATTTTATCCAGGAGACACTGCGCCGGGGTTGCCAGGGGACTTCCATCAGTTTCAACGAACCGACCCTGTCTTTGGAATGGTCGCGGGAAATTTTTCAACTGGCGAGGGAACACATTTTGTACAATACCTTCGTCACCAATGGGTACATGACAGACAAAGCGCTCACAGTGTTGGTAGAAGCCGGGTTGGATGCCATGAATGTGGATGTCAAGGGGAACGCTCCCGCAGTCCGAAAGCACTGCAAAGGGATTGATGTTGAACGAGTTTGGAGGCGCTGTCGGCAAGCTCGAGACCTAGGTCTGCACCTGGAGATCACCACCCTGGTAATCCCCGGCGTTAATGACGATGATGAATGTCTCAAAGGTATTGCCGGCCGGATCGCGACAGAATTGGGTGTTGCGGTTCCCTGGCATGTCAGTGGGTATTTTCCTGCATACCGATTCATGGTACCGCCAACCTCAGTCAAGACACTGGAACGCGCCTGGAACATAGGACGAAAAGCCGGGATTAAGTACGTGTATATTGGCAATGTTCCGGGTCATCCGAATGACGACACCTACTGCCCAGGATGTGGTGAGTTGATCATCAAGCGCTGGGGATTCCGTGTGATGGGCAATTACCTGAGTAAAGGAAATTGTCCTGCGTGTGGAATTAGAATTCCCGGTGTGTGGATAGACTCCACTTAGGAGTCATTTATATATTAATTCCATCCAGAAGCTAAACTTCTCTGAGAAGTTTAGCTTCTAAATCGGGAAGTTATTCTTAGACGTTCACTTAGAACCCATTGACTTCTCGAGGAGTAATTTCTATAATGCCAATATATGTAAATACTGTGACATGAGTTGCCCGAACCGTGGCTTGAGGGGCTACGACGACTGTTTTCTAGTGCCGCCTCGCCGCGTTAAAATGGACGGGGCGATTTGGGAAGAAGGCATCCGCATTTGTTATGGGGATTTCGTAGAACTGCTAATCTCCCTCGGGGTATTCCAATTCTATAAGACTCCGCTCTATATTGCATTCTTTGTGCTCCTGGCGTTGTCCACCCTAGTATGCACTCTCAACCGTCGGATGCCGGTCTGGCAACGGGTCTTCACCCAAGCTGACCGTTACTCGCTTTCCCCCGTCACGCTCGACGAGTTGGACGATATCACCATTGAGATTTCTATACTCTCCCCATTTCACCTCGTCACGGATTTGGAAAGGATTCAAGTTGGTGCCCTCGGGCTGCAGATCTACAAGGATGGGCAGACAGGCCTGCTCACACCTCAGATAGTATTAGGATAGGATTGGAGCTGAAATGATCTTTTGGAGAATCTGTGTCTCAAAGCAAACCCGCCGGAAGATTGCTGGAACGAAGGCGCAACCATCTACGCCTTCACTGCACTGGTGTTCGGGGAGGAGGAGTAATGAAACGGATTGATCTGGACTACCTGGTTATTGTGGGCATGCTCCTATGCGGCCTGTATGTTTTTGCTACCGGTTTGGTGACAGACCTGCTTGGGCTGCATCAAATCCGTTTCCACCGTTATGCGGGTTACCTCAGCGCAGTGCTGATTGGATTGCATTTACTGCTCCATTGGGAACGGGTCAAAGCCTATCTGCGTTGGAGGTTGGGTGCCTCGCCAATTCTGAAATCACTGCTAAAGAAGTCCAACCCTTTTCAGCTCAGCCGACGCGATTTTCTCATCGCCACGTTAACGGCTGCGGGAGGTTACACACTGGGGCGCTTTTTCCCAAATCGGTCGACACCTGAGATCAAAACCACTGACCTCGGCATGCTATATCATCAATGGAGTAGCCCGGGCCAGGCCTTGTTTGCGGGAGGTATAAATTGGGATGGGCAACCTGAACGCTATAAATCCTACCCTGAGATAGATCGTCTTCCCCTGCCACCGCCTGACGGCTATCGAGGCTTGACCGTTGAACAAGCCATTGAGGGACGTCGCTCCGAAAGGGATTACTCAGGCCAGCCAATGTCCCTGGGAGAACTCTCCCGGTTGTTGCACTCAGCCCAGGGCATCACCGAAGTAAAAAGCGGATTCCGCGCTGCGCCTTCCGCAGGCGCACTCTATCCGATGGAGATATATCCAGTGGTGCACAACGTAAGGGAGTTGGATGCGGGCATTTACCATTACGCTGTGAAAGAGCATGATCTGGAGCTGCTCAAAACCGGAGATTATCGCTCCCAGATCATGCAAGCCGGAATCTGGCAGGAGTTTTTGGGGGAGGCAAACGTTTGTTTTGTTCTCACGGCGATCTTCCAACGCACGCGTTGGAAATATCAGGAGCGAACCTATCGGTACGTACTGCTTGAGGCGGGACACATTGCCCAAAATCTTTACCTAACGGCGACCTCGATAGGGTTGGGTGCTTGCGCTGTTGGTGCTTTCCTAGATGAAAAACTCAACACGCTGCTTGGGATCAATGACAAGGGAGAAGAATCACTTTACATCATCTCGGTGGGAAAAACCTGAATGCGAATTCCACTGGCCAAGCTCGGTTTCACGGCCACCATCGCTCAAATTGTGCTCATGCGTGAGATGGTTGCCACGTTTTATGGCAACGAGCTACTCTTCGGCCTGGTCTTGAGTACCTGGATGTCAACCTGGTTGCAGAGGATGGCTTCCAGATCGCCGGCTGGTATTTCCCTTCGACCAACGAGGCTGCGATTATCCTCGTTCATGGCATGGACGCCAATCGTCTTCATCCCATGCCACATGTCTTCGCCTTGATCGATCACGGCTACGGTGTTTTAGCCATCGATATGCACGCCCATGGGGAGAGTGAGAGGGATCGTTACCCGGGGCCATGGATTGCCAAACGGGATGTGCTGGTGGCGGTGGATTATTTGTTGCATAGATCGGATGTTGACCCGATGAGGATCAGCGCAGTTGGGCTCTCTGCGGGAGCCAGCGCTGTTCTTCAGGCTGCTGCTATGTCCGATGGGATTTCTGCTCTCTTTGTGGATGGCACAGGTATGAACCGAACCTCAGATGCTCTGGAGCCACCATTGCCGGAAATTGGGCCATCTTTCATCACAGCGCCCTTGAATTGGAGTTATCACAAGCAGATCTCCTTGATCAGTGGATACCCACTTGGCCCAGCACTGAAGGAGGTCATACCCAAGGTCGGTTTGCAACAATGAAAAAGCAGGTCACCTGCTTATGGATGACCTGCTTTCGTTGAGAATAGAAATCCAGGAATAGATTATTCTTCTACAGTTCCCGCAGCCATATTCCTGCTGCGTTCCATAGATTGCAGCGCCAAATAGCGCTCGCCGAACTTATTGATGCTCTCCATCTCCGTATCGTACTGGTCGAAGTGGCGCTCTTCGTCGTCAACTAAGCCTTCGAAAACTTTCCGGGTAGCGGCGTCGGCGTTGGCAGAGCATTCATTGGCCCAAACGTTGTAATCTTTGGTGCTGTCCTCTTCCATCTTTCGGGCTAGCTTCAGCATTTTCACCACATCGTGGATTTTCTGAACTTCCATCGAGGCCACCATTTCGACTTCGCCACCGAGGAATAAGATCCTCTCAGCGCAACGTTCGATGTGATTCATCTCTTCGATGGCTGTTCGAATGAACAAGCCTGCTAGCAGATCGTATCCCTGGTCCTCGCAGTGAAAATGGAAATACATATATTGATGTACCGCGGAAAGTTCATCCGCGACAGCTTTGTTGAGTAATTCAATGCTTTTCTCGTGCATCTGGTATCTCCTTTTTATTGGGTGAGTGAACGATTAAGATTATACAACAAGATTCACTGTAACCAAGAATTTATCATGCTTCAAAAAAATCCGCTTTGCACATCAATTTGTCGGACCTCAGCGCTACTCATTTTTGTAAGGCTTTCGAACTTGAAAACATCAATTCAGAAAGATAGGCTCTCCAGAAATCGCCGGGGTAGCTCCCAGATTTTGGGATGTGCAGCGTGCGGAGCACGCCGCATACCCCAAAATCTGGACATTGCCACGGCAATTCCTGGAGGGCCGAAAAATTTTTCACTAGGATGATCCCATGACATTGAATGAGCTCGCTGATGTGACCTTTATTGCCCTGGAAACTTTCCGCAAAAATGGGGAGGGAGTGATTACCCCGGTGTGGGTTGCAGGAGAAAACGGTAAACTATTTGTCTGGACGGACCTAGAAAGCTGGAAGGTCAAACGGATTCGAAACAACAGCCGCGTACGCTTGTGTCAAAGTGACGTTGCGGGAAATCCTAAGAGCGAATGGCTGGAAGCCCGGGCACAGGTATTGGATTCGGATGAGGCCCGTGACAATGCCCGGAGGCTCTTCAAGGCGAAATACGGTCTTCAATTCCGGATGTTCAGCATGATGGGCAAAAAGCGGCCCAAGGCGGTTGTTGAAATTGTTGCAGCGTAATTCAATGCGGGGTTTGTTTTTGGTAGGGTTTTTGGCGATGCTCATTCCTGCCTGTACGAGACCGGTGCCCTCAGCCCTGGAGGTGGGATTTGTCCCCTCACCCACATCGATGGCTGGCTTGATCGCAGAGCCCGGTCCCAGCCAAACCAGCTCGCCTTTGCCTGCCTCTCCAACGCTTACCCAGACTAGCACTCCCACAGCCACGCCTTCTTCTACACCCACGCCCACCCATCCACTGATGATCGAGGTGATGCGCCAACTGGATTACCCTGGCAGTCAGATCACCTTCGAAGAGAGTCTCCAGCCTGGGGCAAATTACGATCGCTACATTATTTCGTATCAATCCGAGGGCAATAAGATCTATGCCTTGTTTACTATTCCCTGGGGAGAAACGCCCTCCACCGGCTGGCCGGTGATCATCTTCAATCACGGCTATATCCCTCCCGATGAGTATCGTACCACCGAGCGTTATGTGGATTATGTGGATGCGCTGGCTCGTAATGGCTACATTGTCTTGCGGTCCGATTACCGCGGCCACGGCAATTCGGAAGGCCAGGCGGTCAGCAGCTACCAATCCCCGGCCTATACCGTGGATATTCTCAACGCCATCGCTAGCGTAAAGACCTACCCGGCAGCAGATCCCAACCGCATCGGTATGTGGGGGCATTCCATGGGTGGAAATATCACCCTGCGGGCCATGGTGGTTTCCGAAGAGATCAAGGCGGGTGTGATCTGGGCTGGTGTGGTAGTCTCGTATCCTGATATGTACGAATATTGGTGGGGTTCCAACAACAGGAATATTTCTACACCGAATCCCTTCGCAAGACGCGGGGCCTGGCGCCTGGAATGGACTGACGTTTATGGCACCTTCGAAGAAAACCCTGGATTCTGGGCCTCGATTTCGGCCAACAGTTATTTGGCTGATTTATCTGGTCCACTGCAACTTCACCACGGTACCAAGGACAAATCAGTTCCTCATAAATTATCAGAGATTTTGTATGATGAGGTAACCGCCCTGAATCTCCCCATTGAACTTCATCTATATAAAAATGATAACCACAACATTTCGAACTACTTCTGGACGGCCATGCAGCGTTCGGTGGCGTTTTTCGATCTCCATGTAAAGGGAATTTCTCAAGATTAAATGGAGGCCCTCTTCAAATCAAAATATGGTCTTCAATGCGCGTGTTCAACTTCATGGGCGGGAAACTCCAAAATCTGAGGGTTACCCTGGCGATTCCTTTAGACCCGTTGAAATCTCCATAATTAATCCACAATCATCCGGTACAATACGGCGTCATAACAAGGAGCAGTTTAATGAATAAAAATCTATGGATCGTAATTGTCGTTTTGGTTGTTGCCGCAGCGATTGTTGCAGGCATTTTCTTGCTACAGCCGTCTGCTGAAGATATCTTGGTTCAGGCCATCGAAACTGCTAAAACCGTCACCGATGGCCACGCGGTCGTAGACATCAGGGTCGATACCATCGAGCAAGATGGCTACGGTACGCTCGAAATATGGGCTCGTCACGGCGAAAGTGTCCCTGGCGCTTTTCGAGTGGAAGTGCTGGAAGCCAGTGACGAAAAAGCTCAGGGGGCGCTGATTGTCAGTGATGGCGAAACCCTATGGGCCTATTCCCCATCAGAGAATAAGGTTTTTGTGGGAACTGCCGAAGAAGCGCGTGCCATGATGGCAGAGAGTGAGTTTATGCCAGACGAATTTGGCGATTTCCATTTCCACGAAGACGGTGAACACAAGGAACACCATCAATATGATGGCGAGCATGAAGAGGGTGACCATATGCAGGGCCACCACGAACATCCTGAAAGCGCCGAGGAAGCCATCGAGATGCTGAAGGAGTATGTCACCATCAAGAAAACTGGCCGCGAAAAAATGTCTGGCGAAACCGCTCAAATGATCACTATGGAACCGATCCCTGAGCAAATGCCCAGCGAGTACGCCGCCGTGGGTGGTCTGGTCAACCTGTGGGTTGGTCGTGATAGCAATCTTCCTTTGGGCTTGGCTTACACGGGGGGCAGCATGGGTGAAATCAATCTCACTGTAGTGGACATCGAAGTCAACGCCGGTGTGGATGGCGCGCTCTTCACCTTCGAAATTCCCGCTGATGCTGAAGTCATCACCTTGGCTGACCTGGAACCCCAATCCCTGACTTTGGAAGAAGCCGGGGAAGCCGCCCAGTTTGAACTCCTGACCCCCGCAGAAACTCCTGCAGGGGCTACATTAGTAGATATCGTTGAAGTGCGCGGCGCGCTCGTTCAGCGTTATACCCTCCCGGAAGGAGGCTCCTTCACGGTCGCTCAGAGCAAAGCGGGCGAGAATGTCGATGACTTTAGGCCACAATCTGCCGAAAGTCAGGATGTCGATGTGCGTGGTACCACCGGTCAACTCTTCGAGTCTGAGGCTGGTGACCAGGTGCTGCTGACCTGGACAGAAGGCGATCTATTCTTCTCGGTAGCTGGCAATCTCACAGCTGAGCAAGCTTTAGCCATTGCAGAGTCTCTCCAATAAATGAATACTGCCATACAATTGGTCGACGTTTGCCGCCAGTACCATCTTGGCAATACAGATGTCGATGCCCTGAAAAATATCAATCTAGAGATCGACCAGGGTGATTTCATCGCCCTGGTCGGTCCATCTGGGTCTGGCAAATCGACCTTATTGAATTTACTGGGCGGGCTAGACCGCCCCACTGGTGGCGAGATCAATGTGCAGGGATTAGCTCTGCATGTTGCCGATGAAGAAGCGCTCACCAGGCACCGCCGTCATAATGTCGGTTTTGTTTTTCAAACCTTCAATCTTTTGCCAACACTCACCGCTGTGGAAAATGTCGCCCTGCCGCTGATGCTCGCAGGGGTTGGCCTTGCCGAACGCCGTAAGCGTGCTGAGGAATTGTTGCAGCGAGTGGGTCTAGGACATCGATTGCATCATCGCCCTACCGAGATGTCAGGCGGAGAGCAGCAGCGTTCAGCCATTGCCCGCGCTTTGGTAAACAACCCTGGCTTGGTTTTGGCAGATGAGCCCACTGGTAATCTGGATTCATCGATAGGCGCAGAAGTGATGCGCTTGCTGCGGGAACTCAATGCAGAACGCGGCGTAACCCTGATCACCGTTACCCATGATCCAGAAGTTGCCGCCTATGCCGGTCGTATCGTCAACTTGCGCGATGGGGAGATTGCTAAAATTGAAATTTCAGAGGGTTCGCAGCTAAAAGGTGAATCTTCTGCTCCCAATGATCTTCGCTCCGAATCTAAGCCCAATGGTGGGCTTTCGTTTAAAGACCTGTTGCGCAGCGCCTTTGGTAATCTGCGCCGCCGACCAGTACGAAACATCCTGACCTCTGCAGGTGTGGTGATTGGCATCATCACCCTGGTAGCGATGGTTTCCTTTGGCGTAGGCGTGCAGGCTGAAGTCAACCGCAGCTTCCAGGCCCTGGGTTTGGAAACTGTCTTTATCAACCCAACTTTCCCTGAAGAAGATAATGCCTTCGATCCCTTTGGATTTGCAGCACCCGAAGTGCCGCTGACCCCGGAAATGGTGGCTGCTTTCAGAGCCATGCCCGAAGTGCAGTCGGTGACGCCGGTTTTGGATTTGCCCGCCAACGTGGAAGCCAGCCTGGCACTCGCTGATCAGATCATCCCTGTTCGTTTGACAGAAACTTTTAGTCACAGGCCGGGCGCTATGGGAGAGCTGGCCTCGCCTGATATGTTGGCTGGCGATCCATTAGGGGAAGGCGACACCCAGGGGTTGGTCATCGTCGATGGCCTGGCTGATGAATTAATTGCTGGTTCAGGTGGCGATTACACGAATATGATTGGTCAAATAGTCACCCTGACCGTGCGGTTGCCGCGCGGCGAAACCAAGGATTTCAGCACCACCATTATCGGTGTGGAGAATGGCCGCGGAAATCAATTCGCCAACCTGGGTTTGCAGGAGCGCACCGAGATCAAAGCCTGGTGGTATGGCCGACCTAATACGTTGAATACAGATGGCTACGACACTCTGATGGTGCGAGCTAGCGATCAAAGCGCTGTACCGGCGGTGCTGGATACTGCTGAAGAACTTGGCCTCCAGGCACAGTCCCTGGGCGCTGTGTTGGAGATCGCCAACCGGGTGCTGGCCGTAATGCAGGTCTTATTAGGTTCGGTGGGAGGATTAGCGCTGTTGGTAGCTACATTGGGCGTTGCTAACACAATGATGATGGCCATCTACGAACGCACGCGTGAGATCGGTGTGCTCAAAGCAGTGGGCGCTCGCAATCGGGAAGTGCGCCGCATGTTCACGGCAGATGCCATTCTGATCGGCTTTATCGGCGGTGTGGTAGGCCTGATCTTAGGCACGCTATTAGGCCGCCTGGTGGATTGGATCGGTCATCTCTACCTGGCCAATGAAGGCGTGACGGGAATCGGACAAATGTCCATCGTGCCCCCCTGGCTGGCGATCGGCTCTTTGCTCTTTGCCGCCTTTATTGGTGTCTTGGGCGGCTTTTACCCCGCTGCCCGCGCGGCGCGCCTCGACCCGGTTGCGGCTCTCAAGCACGAATAAGATTATTCCCCTTTCGAAATTGGACGCAGATTGCTCTGCACGCCGTTGACGACGCTGATCAACGTTCCCCTTGACAAAAATGGTCTGTACCAATAAGATTGCCCCCAATGTCACAGAAGAGCTTTTTCGACACCTTATATCATTCGAGCATGGTCATGCCCCGGGCGGGGGCTGTTATCACCGCCTGGGTAAGGAGTTGATGTTGTAGTACTCAACGTGTGAACCCTTAGGGTCAACACTTCAAGGCGGCGGACAGCTTCCCGCAAATTCCGAGAGAATTTGGAGATAGCTGTCCGCCGCTTCTTATTTGTGTATTTATGCCACTTGAGAGTCTTAGAATTAGGACGCAGATGAACGCTGATGAAAAAGGATTTCAAGGAATAAGTCACAAATAAATCATGTAAATCTGCGCAAATCCGCATCAAAAGTTAGAAGTGACAAGTAATTTTAGAGGAGAATAATATCATGACGAAACACAAAAGCAATCGCCAGTTCGGTTTCAGCACCCGCCAGTTGCATGCCGGTCAAGAACCCGATCCCGCCACCGGGGCCAGCGCAGCCCCAATTTATCAAACGTCCTCCTATGTCTTCGAGAGCACCGATTATGCGGCGCGGCTTTTCTCATTGGAAGAGAAAGGCAATATCTACACCCGCATCATGAACCCCACCAATGATGTCTTCGAACAGCGCCTGGCTGACCTCGAGGGTGGTTCTGGAGCCCTGGCGGCCAGCTCGGGTCACGCCGCGCAGACCATGGCGATTTTGACCTTATGCCAGGCGGGCGATCATATCGTCTCTGCATCTACCCTCTATGGGGGTACAGTCAGCCAGTTCCACTACACTTTTCCGCGCATCGGCATCGAGACCACCTTTGTCGATCCCAGCGATCCGGAGAACTTTCGCCGGGCAATCCAGCCCAACACCAAGCTGATATGGGGGGAAACCCTGGGCAACCCGCGCATCAACGTCTTCCCGTTTGATGAAGTTTCGGATATCGCTAAGGAGCATGGGATCCCCTTGGTGATCGACAACACCTTTGCCACGCCTTACCTCTGCCGGCCCTTCGAGTGGGGTGCCGATATCGTCGTGCATTCTGCGACCAAGTTCATCTGCGGGCATGGTACCACCATCGGCGGCGTGATCGTCGATCGCGGTAAATTCGATTGGGTTGCCAGCGGGCGCTTCCCCAACTTCACCAATCCTGACCCGGGATATCACGGGCTGGTGTACGCCGACTTGGGCGAACAGGCTTTCATCACCAAAGCCCGGGCGCAAGTCCTGCGGGATATTGGCGCTTGCCAGGCTCCCTTCAACTCCTGGCTGCTGTTGCAAGGTTTAGAGACGCTCAGCCTGCGCATGGAGCGCCACGTCCAGAACGCGCATCGGGCAGCTGAATTCCTCGAAGCGCATTCCCAAGTTAAATGGGTGACCTATCCAGGTTTGCCCAGTCATCCAGATCACGAGAAGGCCAGCAAATATCTGCCCAAAGGTTCGGGTGGCATCCTGGGATTTGGGGTTCAGGGAGGTAAAGAAGCCGGAGCGAGATTTATTGACAATTTGAAGCTAATCACCCATCTTGCTAACATCGGAGACAGCCGCAGCCTGGCCATCCATCCGGCCAGCACAACCCACAGTCAGCTCTCCGAAGAGCAGTTGAACAGCGCGGGGGTCTCCCCAGATTTCATCCGCCTGAGCGTCGGCTTAGAGGATATCGACGATATTCTATGGGACTTAAATCAAGCCCTTGCGTAACTGCTCAGCCATGGAAGGGATTATTCCGAAAAAGGGTGTGCGCTGGGGGGCCGCGCCCCCAGCGCACACCCTTTTTCGGGGGAATCCCCGTTTGGCTGAGTTGTTATAAGCTTTATACGTAATCAAGTTAGGAGAATAATATGCCAGTCATCATCCCCCAAACCTTGCCTGCAAAAACCACCCTGGAAAGCGAGAATATCTTCGTGATGAAGGAGAGGCGTGCCCTGTCTCAAGATATCCGCGCTTTGAAGATCGCCATCCTGAATTTGATGCCCACCAAGATCGCCACCGAAACCCAGATCTTACGCCTATTGTCCAATACAGCCCTGCAAATTGAAGTTACGCTTTTGCATACCTGCTCACACCAGGCCAAGAATATTTCTGCTGAACACTTACTGGATCATTATCACACTTTCGACGAGGTCAGCGATGAAAAATTTGATGGCTTAGTCGTCACTGGAGCGCCTGTGGAGCTTCTTGAATTCGAAGATGTGGATTACTGGGAAGAATTGGGCACCTTCTTCGACTGGTCTGAAACCAACGTTTTTTCGACAATGCACATCTGTTGGGCAGCTCAGGCTGGTTTGTATCACCGTCACGGGATTCCCAAATATTCCATTGAGAAAAAGGTATCCGGTGTATTTCAGCATTGCGTATTACGGCAGCATACCATGCTGCTGCGCGGTTTCGATGACCAGTTCTTCGCACCCCATTCTCGCTATACTGAAATCCACCGGGGTGATATTGAGAATATCTCAGACCTGGACATCCTGTCTGAATCCGATGAGGCCGGGATCTATTTAGTGTGTTCCAAGGACCGTCGGCAAGTGTATGTCACCGGGCACTCAGAATATGACCCCCTGACCTTGAAACTAGAATACGAGCGCGACATTGCCAAAGGGATCCCCATCGAGCCGCCGCGCAATTATTTCCCCGATGATGATCCTTCGCAGCCACCTTTGGTGCAGTGGCGCGGCCACGCCCATTTGCTGTTCTCGAACTGGCTGAACTATTATGTCTATCAGCGCACGCCCTTCGATATCGATCGCATACCCTTGAATGGGAATGGGCCTTCTTACTAAGAACTCACCGCAGAGACGCCGTGACCGCAGAGATATTTAGTGTTGGAGAGAGTAGCTTCTCAGGCAGACAGGGAATCCCCCAAAAAAGGGTGTGTGGTGGGGGGGGCCGCCCCCCCCCCCCCCCCGTTTTTGGGAAAAAACCGCCCAATTTGTTAGCGGAAGGTGTGTGGTCGCGGTGAAATAGTTTTCGTAACTATGTCAAACTGGCTTCGATGTTGACATCTTTCTTCCCATTTTCGGGGAAGGGCACAATATCGTCAGGAATGAATTGACCATCTACCTTGAGAGATACTTCGTTACCTAGACCCTCCCGTTTAACTTTTATGTTGTAGGTAACTCCCCGAAATACTCTAGTAATTGTGAACCCATCCCAATCTCTGGGGATCACGGGGGCGATCTTCAAGCCTGTATAGGTTGGGCGCACCCCTAAGATGTATTGGGTGATGGCGACGTAGTTCCAGGCGGCGGTGCCAGTCAGCCAGGAGTTCTTGGCTTCGCCGTGGGTGGGCGCGTCCTTTCCGGCGATCATCTGTGCGTAGACATACGGCTCGCATTTGTGCACTTCGCTGATGGCTTCACGCCTAGAGGGGTTGATGCGCTGATAATAGTCGAAGGCCTTGTCACCGCGACCGATCATCGTCTCAGCGATCATCACCCAGGGATTGTTATGACAGAATACACCGGCGTTCTCTTTGTATCCAGGAGGATATGACGAGATTTCGCCCAAATGCAGATAGTAGCGCGTATAAGCCGGTTGATGCACCACAATGCCGTGGGGTGTCGCCAGATGTTCTGTTACCGAATCCAAGGCTTGCTGGGCGCGGCCATCCTCGATACCCAAACCCGCCATCACACAAATTCCCTGCGGCTCGATGTAGATCTGCCCTTCTTCATTTTTTCGTGAGCCTACTGGCTTGCCAAAATCGTCATAAGCTCTACGGAACCAGGCCCCATCCCAGCCTGCTTCCCAGATAGCAGCTTGCATAGCTCGAGCAGCTGCTTGCATGTTTTGTGCATCCCGATCATGCCCGGTACGCTCAGAAATGGCGATTATCTCATCTGCGGCCAACACAAATAGGCCAGCAATGAATACGCTCTCGGCGGTTTTGCCCTCTTTATTTGTCGTTGTCTGGAAGGACTGGCCTGGCTCATCAGAGAAGCAATTCAAGTTCAGGCAGTCGTTCCAATCAGCACGCCCAATCAAAGGCAGACTGTTCGGCCCCAAGCGGTCGAGGGTGTACTGCATAGCGCGCTGCAAATGCCCGTAGAGCATTTCCTCGCTGCCGGGCAAGTTATCGTAGGGCACCAGTTCGTTCAGGATATCCCAATCCCCAGTTTCTTTGATATATGCTGCCACCGCCAGCACCAGCCAAAGCGGATCATCGTTGAAATCACTGCCGACATCGTTATTGCCGCGTTTGGTCAGCGGCTGGTACTGGTGATAGGCGCCCCCACTGGGAAGTTGTGTGGCAGCTAAATCCAAAATGCGTTCTCGTGCTCGATCAGGGATCAGATGCACAAACCCCAGCAAATCCTGGTTCGAGTCGCGAAAGCCCATACCGCGCCCGATGCCGGACTCGAAATACGAGGCCGAGCGCGAAAAATTGAAGGTGGCCATGACCTGGTAAGCATTCCAGATATTGACCATGCGGTTGGTGTGTTCATCGGGTGTGCTCACTTGTAGCACCCCCAGCAAATCATCCCAATACGCCCGCAGCGTCCGAAAGGCTTCTTCCACTATATCTGCTTGGAGGTACTTTTCGATGACCGGCAGCACAGCCCTTTTATTGATGATCTGTGAATCCGGGGGATCGAATTTCTCATCCTTGGGATTCTCGTGGTAGCCCAGGATGAAAATGATGGACTTCTGCTCCCCAGCGTTGAGCTGAACTTTGAGATGATGCACGCCCACCGTCTGCCAGCCATGGGCGCTCGAATCTGAGGTTTGGCTTGCTTCTACAACCTGAGGAGAATCCCAGCCCCGGTAGGGTCCCAGGAAAGCTTCGCGTTGGGTCTCGAACCCGGTCAACGGCTCTGAGCAGGCGAAATAAGCAAAATGGTCGCGCCGCTCGCGGTACTCGGTTTTGTGGTAGATCACATCGTCGACGACTTCCACTTCTGCAATGTTGAAATTGCGCTGGAAGTTGGTCTGGTCATCCCAGGCATCCCACAGGTTGAACTCGATCGCTGAGAAAACTGAAAGGTTGACAGCTTGCTCGCGTTGGTTGGTCAATGTCAAATGCCAGATTTCGATGTTCTCACCTAGGGGAATAAAATAGCGCGTCTGCGCTGCAACCCCCCTCAAGGTAGAATGGATGGTGGTGTAGCCCATGCCATGGCGGCATTCATATTCGTCGAGTGTAATGCGGGTGGGTTGCCAGCTCGGTGACCAATAAAACGCCTCAGCAGAGTCGTCATCTCGCAAGTAAACATATCGCCCGCCAACATCATAGGGGGCATTGTTGTAGCGGTAGCGGGTCAGCCGCCGCAGACGAGCATCCTTATAGAAAGAATAACCCCCGGCAGTATTGGAGATCAGCCCAAAATAGGCTTCGTTGCCCAGGTAATTGATCCAGGGTAGGGGAGTGTCGGGTCGTGTGATGACATATTCGCGGTTTGCATCGTCGAAGTAGCCGTAACGCATGGATTCACCTCGTACCATTTTTGGGTATCTTAGCTTGGATTCTTAGGTCTGTCTATATTGGCTTGTTAATAAACTGTAAAAGATTGGCTTGAATTCACGTGCAGGGCTTGCTTTTTTCTCTTGAATATGAATAATATGTTCAGATGACAATAGGAGAGTCAGAAACTATGACCTTAAGAATTGGCGACAAAGCACCAGATTTCGAAGCTCCCAGTCACTTGGATAAAGATATACGCCTGAGTGATTTGCGCGGCAAGAACGTCGTACTGGCATTTTTCCCTCTGGCATGGACGCCGGTCTGAACGAGCCAGATTCCTTCATACCAGGCAGAGTATGCCCGGTTCAAGGAATTGAATGTCCAGGTTCTGGGCATTAGCGTCGATCACGTGCCGTGTTTGAAGGCCTGGGCGGAGAGCCTGGATGGTATCACCTATCCCCTGGTGAGCGATTTTTGGCCCCACGGCGAGGTTGCTGAACGATATGGCGTTCTGCGCTCAGATGGCAAATCTGAACGCGCCATCTTCATTCTTGATAAAGAGGGCATCATTCAGTATATCGATATCCACGATATCGACGACCAACCAGACAACGATGTGCTGTTTGCTGAAATCGAACGTATAGACCCTGAGGCGGCCAAAAAGGCTGCGGCGAAGGAACCCGCTTTCGAAGATCTACCGCAGGGCGGTGTGGTGATGTATTGCAACCAATGGTGCCCGGCCTGCCGTCGAGCCCGCATCTGGTTTGCTGATAACCAGATCGATTACGATGAGGTGGATGTGGTGCTCAACAAGAAGGCTGCCTATCAGGTACGCAAATGGGCTGATGGTAACCTGGTTACTCCCACTTTTGATGTCGATGGTACTGTCGTGGTGGATTGGAAACCGGACACATTGGCCGAGCTGCTTCTAGAATAGCAACGCCAAAGCGGTCTAAGATAAATTCGAAGATCCGGCAACTTATCATAGGATGCCGGGTTTCTTTTTGTGAAAGCATTGGCTCTCTAGGAATCGCCGGGGTAGCTCCCAAATCTGGACATTACCACGGGAATTCCTAAAGGCCCAAAACATTATTGTAGATTGGGTACGATGTGGCGGAGAGAGCGATGATTCTAGGATATGACCGCCAACGCGGTTGGCTCGATACCCTAAAGAGATTAGGTGTTACGCAGATGGAATGGGTTTATCGAATGCAGCCTCCCCAGCCCCCCAACGCCGTAGGCGCGCCCGTGGCGCTGGGGGGAGATCTGACAAAGTTCCCCCCAACGCCACAGGCGGGGGGGTTAGGGGGGCAGCTGCGTAACTCCTCATATTAAAAAGCAGTAAGGATAGTAAAGGAACTATTCTCTATTGACGAAAAATAATTCAGCCCGGCTCCCCTTCTGGACAAAGCTGGTTTATGGTTCTGGTGAATTCGGCCCTTCATCTATCGGGATGATGCGCTCGTTGTTCTTCGTCATCTATCTCACTGACACGGTCGGTTTGGACCCGCGCCTGGCCTCGCTGGGAGCGATCGTTGGGTTGATTTGGGATGCAATCAACGATCCGCTCGTGGGTATGTTCAGCGACCGCGTGCAGTCGCGCTGGGGACGCCGCCGCCCTTTCTTATTGATCTTCTCGATTCCCTTTGGGGCTTCCTTCGTGGCCATGTGGAGCGCGCCCAATTGGGACAGTCAAATTGCCCTGATAGTTTATGTGACCCTGGCTTTTATGCTGGTGGACACGTTTGGAACCTTGACAACAGTCCCGTATCTCTCCCTGACCCCAGAGTTGACGCAAGAATATGATGAGCGCACTGCTCTCTCTGGTTTTCGGACCGCTTTCCAGTTGATTGGCTCATTTTCTGTAGTGCTCACTGCGCCGATGTTGATCGATCGGGCCATAGAATCCGGGTTGAGTCAACAGCGCGGTTATTTGACCGCAGGTATAGTTTTTGGTTCATTGGCGGCAGTCTTTTACCTGGGCGTTTTCCTTTTCATTCGAGAAAAAAATCTTGCTGAAGAGATTCCTGAGAGTATCTCAATTTTCAAGCTGCTACAAATTGCCTGGAGCAATATCCCCTTTCGTTTTGTGATGGGTATCTTCCTGCTGAACTGGACCGCGCTCGATATGGTGGCTGTGTTGTTCCCGTTTTACCTGCTGTACTGGATGGCAAAGGGGGATTTATTGGCCAAAGTGAAGATCTTTGGACTAACTCTGGCCATGGAGACAGCTTTTTTCGGTGTGTTGATGTTTGTGTGTGTGCTATCAGTGCCGTTCTGGCTTTGGTTTTCTCGCCACAGGAACAAACGCGATGCCTATGTGGCAGGCATGCTCTTCTTGGTGGTGATCCTGTTCCTGATCTTCTTCGTGCAGCCCGAGCAAATGAACACGTTACTGGTGCTGGGTGCGCTGGCTGGACTTGGGGTTTCGGCAGCTTATGTTTTGCCTGATGCCATGTTCCCAGATATCATCGAGTGGGACGAACTGCGCACGCGTCGCCGCCAAGAGGGGATTTATTACGGGGCGCGCAATTTCATCCGCCGGGTGACCATGGCAGTGGTGATCTTCATGACCTTGCAATTGTTGGGCTGGACAGGTTACCAGACCCCACCGCCAGATGCGGTCGAGTTTGTTCAACCAAGCCAAGCGCTCTTGGCGATTCGCATCTTGATTTCATTGGTCAGCGTGGCTATGCTGTCCGGCGCGGCGCTGATGACCTGGCTCAATCCCATGACGCGCGAGAAAAATATCAGGATCCGAAAACTAATCGAGCGACGCAAAGCTCGCATTGTGCTGATTGACTGAGTGGAAGGCATTCGCTAAGGGTCATATTGGGTTTGGGATCAGATTTCAGCACGTGCAATGGAAATTCAAATTGGTATTATAGCGCAAGGTTGATGTTTTCTATAACTATTCAAGCTTGCTTAGGCCGGTCTCCTGACCGTGCCGGCTCGGTCGGGAGACCGGCCTAAGCTTATCATTCTATGACTTTACGCTGTAATATTAGACAAGACATATCTTATTGCCTATAATTGAGCGAGTTCATCTTGAAGAGGAGAATCGTATGAAATACGTATTTGGCACCCTGACAGCGATCATCCAGTTCATCATTGGTTATCTGGCCATATTCTTTGGGGCGATGATCGGACTGAGCATTTTCCTAGAAGCACTTGGGTTGATCGGCCCTGATAACTATAATCCCTGGTGGAATACGCCAGTGCAGTTTATCTCTTTTGTGCTGGTTGCATCATTTGGCGTGTGGATTGTGGGCTGGTTGTCTGCAAAACTTCGCCGGATCGATTTCGACAATCGCAAAGCCCGGTGGGGCACCCTGGCTGGATCTGCACTGGGTATCATCATTATTTCGATTGTCTATCTCTTGCAGGGCGCAGTAGGACTCTTACCGATCTTGTTTGCACTCTTTGGAGCTCTCTTAGGTTATTATTTGCATCCCCTGGTTTGGAAATAACGGCCCATTCTTCGCCGATCAATCGCTTAGGAATGAAAAAATGCCTGGAAACAAATCGATAATCATTATTGGTGGGGGAATCGCCGGCCTCTCAGCGGGATGCTATGCCCAAATGAATGGCTATCACAGCAAGATCTTCGAGCTGCACGACCTGCCCGGTGGATTGTGCACGGCCTGGGAGCGCAAAGGCTATGTCTTTGACGGATGCATCCACTACCTATTTGGCTCAGGGGAGGGTCAACCCTTCCATACCATGTGGCAGGAATTAGGTGCAGTCCAAGGCAGAGAATTCTTCAACCACACAGAATACCAGCGCGTAACCGATGGGGGTAAAACACTGATTGTGTACGCGGATCCCGACCGCTTACAGGCCCACATGACGGAGCTTAGCCCTGAGGATGCCAGACTCATCCGAAGCTTTTGTGATGGCGTGCGAAAATTTGCCAGTTTCGATATGTCCGCCATGTATACAGTTCCCAAGCCCTTGATGGGGCCTTTGGAGTGGCGTGAGTTTGGGAGAAAGATGCTGCCCTTTGTGCCCCCCATGGCAAAATGGGCCCTGCAATCCACACGGGAATTCGCCCATAAGTTTCATGATCCCTTCATGCGCAAAGCCGTGGCGCAGATGTTTTCCTGGGAGGAAGCTCCCGTGATGATGGGCATGATGTTGCTGGCATTCATGCAAAATGGCAATGCTGGCTTCCCGGTGGGAGCTTCGCTAGAATTTGCCCGCGCTATCGAAAGACGCTACCTCGACTTGGGAGGTGAAATCTACTACAAATCTCAAGTGGAGAAGATCCTGACTGAGGAAGGGCGCGTCACAGGTGTACGTCTCTACAATGATGAAATCCACACTGCTGATGTTACCATCTCGGCAGCAGATGGCCGTGGCACGATTTTCGATATGTTGGGGGGCCAATACACCAACCAAAAAATACGGCGTATGTATGATGGACATTTACCCACCCACCAGATGTGTCAGATCTCCCTGGGGGTGAATCGTGATCTTTCGAGTGAACCCCATTGGGTGACATATCTACTCGACGAACCGATCCTGCTGGCTGGCGAGGAGCGTCATGAAATGGGGGTCAAACATTATTGCTTCGACCGCTCCTTAGCCCCAGCGAATAAATCGGTGATTGCGTTGATCGTGCGCACAAACTATGCCTACTGGCAGCGCATCTACGGTCGGCGCATTTACGATACCGAGCAAACCCAGGTTTCGGATATCATCATTGACCAACTCGAGAAACGGTATCCTGGCATTCGGGCGGATATCGAATTCGTTGATGAGGCTACCCCTCTGAGTTATGAACGCTATACGGGAAACTGGATGGGTGCTACCACGGGTTGGCTGCTGACCAAAGAGACCGTCCCCATGATGATCATCGGCGTACCAAAAACCCTGCCCAATCTAGAGGATTTCTATATGGCAGGTCACTGGGTCGAACCCGGCGGGACGGTGACCCTGGCCGCGGCTTCGGGAAAAAATGTGATTCAAATAATTTGCGCAGAAGACGGGCATGCTTTTATGACGACGTTGCCTTAATTGTGTGAAAAATAGATTTCCTGGTTGACTCTCATTCGAAAAACCTATATAATGCCATCGAAACGTTTGCGCAAACGTTAGCGAGAACGTTTTCTCGGAGGCTGCATGGCAAGTATTCGGGACGTCGCAGAAAAAGCGGGGGTTTCGGTAAGTACCGTTTCTCATGTGATCAATGAAACGCGTTTTGTGAGTGAAGAAACGCGCAGCCGGGTTGTCTCGGCGATGGAAGCGCTGAACTACCAACCCAACCGGCTTGCTCGCAGTCTGCGTAGAAAGGATAAGCGCACGCAGACTTTGGGTTTGCTGATCCCAGATAGCATGAACCCATTTTTCGCTGAAGTGCTAAGGGGGGTCGAAGATGCCAGCTTCGAGGCCAACTACAATGTCTTTTTATGCAATTCTGATAATCGAGCTGAGAAGGAGCTCGAATACATCGAGGTGCTGGTCGGCAAACAGATCGACGGGATCGTGCTGGTTTCCGCGGGAACAACAGACTCGCTTGAATTGTTGGAGCGTCGCCAAATAACAGCCGTGCTCGTGGATCGTCAACTTGGCGAAACCAAACATGATAGCGTGATGGTTGAAAATGAACTCGGGGGGCAGATTGCCACAAAATATCTCATTAATCTTGGGCATCAGCGCATAGGCTGCATTACAGGCCCGTCTTCCTTGACGCCCAGCGCAAAACGAATTCAAGGACACCTGAAAGCATTGGAAGAGGCAAATATTCCCCCCCATGATGAGTTTTTCGTTCTAGGAGATTTTCGTCCCCAATCGGGTTATACCAGTATGAAAGTGTTGCTCGATTTGCCAACGCCACCAACAGGGGTGTTCGCCTGCAACGATATGATGGCAGTAGGCGCTTTGCGAGCTATTCACGAGCGCCGTATGCGTGTCCCAGACGATATTTCGATCATTGGGTTTGATGATATTTTGTTAGCGTCCTATTCCATTCCACCGCTGACTACTGTTGCGCAGCCCAGCTACGAAATGGGCCTGATTGCCGCCGAAATTTTGATCGAACGATTGAAAGAGCCAAGCGTGGCACCCAGGCAAGAAATATTATCACCCAGCTTAGTTGAAAGAGAAACCTGCCGAGCAATTTAGGAGAATCGCTATGCCCCACATTGTCGTCGTCGGAAGTCTCAACATGGATCTGGTTGTTCGGGTGCCAAGAATGCCCGAGCCAGGAGAAACCATTCTGGGCCGTGATTTTCAAACGGTTTCTGGCGGCAAAGGGGCTAATCAGGCAGTTGGCGCGGCTAGATTAGCGGCGCACGTGACAATGATTGGATGTGTGGGGGATGATTCATTTGGCGAAACTCTGGTAGGAAATTTAGCAACTGAAGGCATTGAAACATCGCCTATCAAGGTAATCCCTGGGGTCCCCAGTGGTATTGCCATGATTACTGTTGATGAGGGCGGGCAGAACAGCATCGTCGTTGCCTCGGGTGCCAATATGCTCTTGACCCCCGAAGATATTCGAACGGCGTGGGAATCGTTGGAAGATGTCGACGTGGTTGTCATGCCTCTAGAGGTACCGTTGGACTGCATCCAGGAAGCGGCCGGGCTTGCCAAGGTAAGTGGGGCAAAAGTTGTTTTAAATCCTGCTCCTGCTCGGCCACTCCCAGACGATTTATTAGGCAATCTCGATGTGCTGGTTCCCAATGAAACGGAAACCGCTTTGTTGAGCGGCATGGCTGTCGATACCCTGGAGCAAGCCGAAAAAGCCGCCCGGCACTTGTTGAAAATGGGTGTTGGGGCTGTTATATTGACCTTGGGATCTCGTGGGGCTCTGATGATCGAAGAAAATTTCCAATCGCAGCTATTTGAGTCGCATTCGGTTGATGTGGTTGATACCACCGCCGCGGGGGATGCCTTTGTTGCCGCCCTCTCGGTGGGGATATCTGAAGGGATGGATCTCGAAGAGGCATCAAAAATGGCCAATGCCGCTGGAGCGTTGGCTGTCACGAAAATGGGTGCGCAACCCTCAATGCCCACGCGAGAAGAAGTTTTGGCATTACTCAATTTGGAGAGGTGATACGTGAAGAAAATTGGCATCATCAATAAACCGATCTCGGCACTCATCGCTAGTTTGGGCCATACAGACAGAGTCGTTATCGCCGATGCCGGCCTTCCCATCCCGGCTAATGTACCCAGGATTGATCTGGCTCTGCGTGAAGGGCTGCCTGCTTTCATAGATGTGCTCGAAAGCATCCTGGTAGAGATGCAGGTCGAAAGTGCGATTATCGCTTCAGAAATCAGTGAGCATAACCCCCAAATCGAATCAGCCATCAACGCCAAAGTAGGTGATGATATACCCATCACTAAGGTTCCTCACGAGCAATTCAAACAAGAAACTCAAAAGGCTAAGGCTGTCATTCGAACAGGTGAGTTTTCACCCTATGCCAATATTGTCCTGATCTCTGGAGTTGTATTCTAATGACTCAAATCGCAGGAGCAGCACAAATCAAGACCGATTGGCGGGATTTCGCCCAAAAGTATGGCTTAGCTCTCTCCCTGGTGCTGATGTGCCTGGCACTTTCCATCTTGTCAGACCGGTTTTTGACCATCCCCAATCTCACCAATGTTCTGCGCCAGTCGACCATCAACGGCATCATCTCTGTCGGGATGACTTTGGTGATCTTCACCCGGGGGATCGATCTCTCTGTAGGGTCCATCCTAGGCCTCACAGCAGTTGTTACAGCAGACGTGCTTCAAGCTGGCTGGCCGGTTCCCCTGGCAATTCTTTTTGGATTAGCATTGGGCAGCTTTTTAGGCCTGATCAGCGGGTGGCTGGTCACACAATTGCGTATTCCACCGTTCATTGCCACGCTGGGGGTTATGACCTTCGGGCGCGGCCTGGCGCTGACCTACACGGAAGGGAAACCGGTCACCGGTCTGCCTGATGCATTTCGCTTCCTGGGCAATGGGTATCTTGGACCAGTGCCGATGCCGATTGTGATCGCGGCGATCGTTTTCGGTGTTGGTTATGTGGCGCTGACCCGTATGAAGTTCGGTGAATACATTTACGCCATCGGCAATAACGAAAATGCAGCCCGCCTTTGTGGTATCCCCGTGAAGAGATATATCGCCGCAACCTACGCTATCACGGGCGCATTGTCTGCACTGGCCGGACATATCTTGATCGCCCGCTTAGATTCTGCCCAACCTGTGGCTGGTATTGGATTTGAGTTTGATGCCATTGCCGCGGTAGTTGTTGGTGGAACAAGCTTTGAGGGCGGCGAAGGCTCCTTGTTTGGAACCCTGCTAGGAGTTCTGATCATCGCTGTGATCAATAACGGATTGAACTTGCTTGATGTCCCCTCTTTCTACCAGGGCGTTGTCAAGGGGACTGTGATTGCCCTCGCGCTGCTCATTCATCGCTCATTGAGATAGTTCTTTCAAATTGAATGCCTGAAAGGAGGTGGAAGATCCAGGAATTGAAGAGTAAAGCGTTAGCAGATGGAAGTGTTCGACTTATTAATGATTTGAGATAAGGAGAAGAAAAATGAAGAGTAAACTTTTGTGGTTCGTCGGGATTTTGTTAGTGCTGGCTCTGGTGATGACAGCCTGTGCTACTCCCGCAGAGGAACCTGCCGCCGAAGAACCTGCGGCTGAAGAACCCGTCGCTGAAGAGCCCGCCGAAGAGGGTTTCACCCTGGGTCTGTCCCTTTCGACGCTGAACAACCCCTTCTTCGTCACCCTGAAAGAAGGCGCTGAAGCCGCTGCTGAGGCCGCCGGTGTCACCCTGGTGGTTGTGGACTCGCAAGATGATGCCACCACCGAGGCCACCAATATGGAGGACCTGATCCAGCAAGGTGTGGACGCCATCCTGGTGAACCCCACCGATGCCGATGCGATCGTGCCCTCTATCGAGAAGGCCAATGCGGCTGACATCCCGGTCTTCACCATCGACCGCGGCGCTGCGGCTGGTGAGATCGTCTCCCATATCGCCTCTGACAATGTTGCCGGTGGCATGATGGCTGGCGAGTTCTTGTGTGAAGCGCTAGGCGGTGAAGGCAAGGCCGTAGAGCTGGAAGGTATCGCTGGAACCTCTGCTGCCCGTGATCGAGGCCAGGGCTTCAATGATTACATGTCAGCCAGCTGCCCCGGCGTAGAGATCGTAGCGCGCCAGACAGCCAACTTCAATCGTGCCGAAGGTCTGACCGTGTTCGAGAACATCCTGCAGGCTGAGCCAGAGATCGACGGTGTATTCGCCCACAACGATGAGATGATCCTGGGCGCCATCGAGGCTGCAGAGGCTGCCGGACGCGAGGGCATCGTCTTCGTCGGGTTCGATGCTGTTGACGACGCCGTTGCGGCTGTGGACGCTGGCAAGCTGGCGGCGACCATCGCGCAGCAACCCTCCGAGATGGGCCGGCTGGGTGTCGAGAAGGCGTTTGCTTTCCTCAATGGCGAGTCTGTGGAGTCCTACATCCCTGTAGATCTGGCTCTGGTTGGCGGTGAGATTCCAATGCCCGCCGAAGAGCCTGCTGCTGGCTACACCCTGGGTCTGTCCCTTTCGACGCTGAACAACCCCTTCTTCGTCACCCTGAAAGAAGGCGCTGAAGCCGCTGCTGAGGCCGCCGGTGTCACCCTGGTGGTTGTGGACTCGCAAGATGATGCCACCACCGAGGCCACCAATATGGAGGACCTGATCCAGCAAGGTGTGGACGCCATCCTGGTGAACCCCACCGATGCCGATGCGATCGTGCCCTCTATCGAGAAGGCCAATGCGGCTGACATCCCGGTCTTCACCATCGACCGCGGCGCTGCGGCTGGTGAGATCGTCTCCCATATCGCCTCTGACAATGTTGCCGGTGGCATGATGGCTGGCGAGTTCTTGTGTGAAGCGCTAGGCGGTGAAGGCAAGGCCGTCGAACTGGAAGGTATCGCTGGGACCTCCGCTGCCCGTGATCGAGGCCAGGGCTTCAATGATTACATGTCAGCCAGCTGCACCGGCGTAGAGATCGTAGCGCGCCAGACAGCCAACTTCAATCGTGCTGAAGGCCTGACCGTGTTCGAGAACATCCTGCAGGCTGAGCCTGAGATCGATGGTGTTTTCGCCCACAACGATGAGATGATCCTGGGCGCTATCGAGGCTGCGGGGGCTGCCGGACGCGAGGGCATCCTCTTCGTCGGTTTTGATGCCGTTGACGACGCTGTTGCGGCTGTGAATGATGGCAAGCTGGCTGCGACCATCGCGCAGCAACCCTCCGAGATGGGTCGACTGGGTGTCGAAAAATCTCTGGCTTACCTCGGTGGTGAGTCCGTAGAGTCCTACATCCCAGTAGACCTGGCTTTGGTGTTGCCCTAGTTTTTGAATATAGGTCTGGAATTTGGGGCGCTCTATGAGCGCCCCAATTGCTAAGCACAGTACTTCACGAGAAGCTCGTGGAGGATTGTCAAATCTCCCACATTTGGCTGGAATTGGTAATCCAGCAAGAGCAATCTGTGATCTGCTGAAACTCGTCAACAGGATAGATAATGACAGACAATCATTTGTTGGTTATGCAGAGCATCGGGAAATCTTTTCCCGGCGTACGAGCTCTGGACGATGTAACCCTGGAAATCGCTCCCGGTGAAATCCATGCCTTGGTGGGAGAGAATGGCGCTGGCAAATCGACGCTGATGCGCATTTTAAGCGGCGCAGACAGACCAGATAGCGGCGCGATCTTTTGGCATGGAGAGGAAGTTCAGATCAATACACCCTCCGATGCGCAAACCCTGGGAATCAGCATGATCCATCAAGAGTTGGCTGTTATTCCTTATCTTGATGCCGCCAAGAATATTTTTCTGGGACGTGAGCCGCGCGGTATCTTGCCTGGGCAGATCAATTGGTCGAAACTTTATCGGCAAGCTGAAGAGCAACTCGGTCGCCTGGGACTTGATTTCGACCCTCGTACGCCGGTGAACTCATTGACCATTGCGCAACAGCAAATGGTTGAAGTCACCAAAGCGCTTTCGATGAACGCAGCCTTGATCGTCATGGATGAGCCTACTTCCGCGCTGACCGAGCGAGAGACGGAAGCGTTGTTTGGCCAGATGGTGCGCCTGCGCGATCAGGGGGTTTCGATCATCTTCATCTCTCACCGTCTTGAGGAAGTTTTTCGCGTTGCTGATCGGCTGACGGTTTTACGGGATGGTAAATTCATTGGCACTCGTCAAATTGCAGAACTCAGCCCGGACGATGTGGTCACCATGATGGTCGGACGCGAGTTGACAGGGGAAAGCCGCCAGGATACCAGCATCACCACCGAGGAAGTCATTTTCGAAATCATCGATCTGCATGATGAAGAGGAAGTGCGCGGGGTATCCATCCAACTTAAAAAGGGTGAAATCCTGGGGATTTCAGGTTTAGTAGGCGCTGGCAGGACGGCTCTGGCTGAGTTGATTTTTGGGGCGCGTTTATCCACTAAGGGTCGCATGGTTTTCAAAGGGCAGGAGATAAAGCTCAAAAAGCCAGCCCAGGCGATCGATTTAGGCATGGGGTTTGTTCCCGAAGATCGTAAAGCACAAGGTCTTTTCCTGAATATGGCCGTCAGGCAGAATGTCGTGATGGCCTCTTTGAACAACCTGACGCGCTTTGGTTTTGTTCATAAAAAAGGTGTTGATGAGATCACCAGCAAACTCGTCAAATCACTCGATATCCGCACCTCGGGATTTTCGCAGCGGGCGGGCACATTGAGCGGCGGAAACCAGCAGAAGGTGGTGATATCGCGCTGGCTGGCCCTGGAGCCGGATTTGCTTATCCTGGATGAACCAACACGCGGCATCGATGTCGGCGCTAAAGCGGAGATCCATGCATTGCTGCGAAATATGGCTGATGAAGGTGTCAGTATTCTGATGATTTCTTCTGAACTGCCGGAGATCTTGAGCGTTAGCGATCGCATCGTAGTCATGCGTGATGGAAAAATCGTTGCAGAGTTTGATCCAATAGAAACAACCCAGGATGAGATCATGCATGCCGCTGCCGGGAGCAAAAATGGAAACAACACCCATGCATAATCTGCGCAAGAGATTTTCTGCCTGGCTGCAAAGCGCCAGCAGTTTTCTGATCTTAGTTTTAGTTGCACTTATTTTTACGTTTTCGACGGATAAGTTCTTAACCGTATCTAACCTTTCCAATATTGCGCTGCAAACCTCATTAGTCGCGATCATCTCGATTGGCATGACCCTGACCATGCTGATGGCTGGCATTGACCTCTCGGTGGGCTCTGTCGCTGCCTTAGCTGGAACGATTTGTGCGGGGTTGATGTCCAGGAATGGCCTGTCAATTCCTGTGGCGATCATGTTTGGCATTGGTGTGGGGATCGGTTTGGGATTGGTCAATGGTGTCTTGACCGTGTTTGGAAAGCTGCCCCCCTTTGTGACAACGCTGGCGATGCTTGGTGTTGGGCGCGGTTTGACTTTAGTTTACACAGAAGGAAAACCGATCTCTGGGTTTGAACGAACTTTTACTGATTTAGGCACTGGCTATTTAGGATCCATACCCATTCCAGTTTTTATCTGGGTTGTCTTGTTGGTCATCGTTTTCTTGGTGCTGCGTTATACCCGCTTTGGACTGTATATCTATGCGATTGGCGGCAATGAAGAGACCGCACGCCTTGCGGGCATCCGGGTTCCACTAGTAAAGATCGTCGTCTATGCCCTGAGTGGAGCTTTTGCCAGCGTCTCGGGGATCTTACTTACGGCGCGTTTGTGGTCTGCACAACCCCAAATGGGAGCAGGGATGGAATTGGATGCCATTGCCGCCTCGGTCTTAGGAGGAGTGAGTCTCTTTGGTGGAGTTGGCAGTGCCCTGGGAGCGAGTATTGGCGCATTGATTGTGGGTGTTCTGGGAAATGGTTTGAATTTACTGCGCATTCCATCCTATCATCAGCAGGTGATCAAAGGGGTGGTATTCATCCTGGCCGTTGTGTTGGATCTTTATTCCAAGCGGCGGAAAAAATAGCTCCCGATAGTTGATATAAGAAATGAGTGGTATATCCAAAAGCCGCTGAATGGATTCATCTGCTGAGACGCTAAGCGGGTTGAAACCCGTCTAAAACGCCTATAAAAACCTGTTCAAACAGGTTTTAGAAATCAGCAATCGAATTCATTCGATGGTAATAGCCGCAACCACAAATTCCATTAGAATCAGGAAATTTATTCTGCCAATGCCTCTAAAACCATATCACGAATAGGCAGAATGACCAGGCGAAACGCATACTCCCCCATTTCCTCGGGTGTATAGGGCATATCGGTCTCCAGCCACCAGCGCACCAGGTTGATCATGGTTGAAACAATGTGGTTGATGATAATCTCAAATGGAACTGCCGTTTCGACCTGGATGGCGTAATTTGACTGGAATTCCTGGATCGCAAAATCCTTCAAGGGTTGGAGAAGGCTGCGGTTGCCAAACAACAGCACACGGTACAAATCAGAATTGTCCTGCACATGTTGGAATAGTTGCACATGCCGGAAATCGATGGCGCGGCTGATTTGATCGACATCTGTAATCGAGGAATTGATGAATTGTTCAAACGGCGGAGGCCCCATAAGCTCCTGCATTTCCAAGCGGACAGCCTGCAATACATCTTGTAATAACGCATCTTTGTCAGCATAATGCCGAAAGAACGTCCGGTAGCCAATGTCTGCCCGATCGGTGATCTCCTGGATGGTAATCTCCTCGTACTCTTTTTCGAGTGCCAAGGCGATGAGTGCCTCTTCTAATAATTTTTTCGTGCGCCGAACGCGGCGGTCGATTTGTTGCATGCGCTAATCATAAACTAATCTGATCATATTGACAAGGTATGCGCATTATGGCATACTATGCGCCATAAATATTGCTGGCACTGCAATTGTAAAAATACCATAATCAACTCAGGGGTGGCCAATATCTGCCACCCTTATTTTTTGCGACCTCATTTTGAATAAGGAGTTTTGGATGAAAAGAAGCAAATTACCCCGCTGGATTATCTTCGTAACCCTGGCACTTATACTGGCAGCCTGTGCTTTACCTCAGCGCTCTGGTGATCCAGAGCCAACCTCGGAACCTCTCTCTCTGGCCAACATTACCCCTTTAGTCAGCGCCACAGCGAAAATCGTTCCCGAGCAGTTTGCTTCATTGAGTGTCAATACTGCGGGCGTAGTGGCAGATGTCCTGGTCAGCGAAGGAGATATCGTGACTGAAGGCCAACTGCTGA